>NZ_JBSFAI010000014.1:0-175254 GCF_056280165.1 Ralstonia sp. 110700041-2
GAAAGCCAACAGAATCAACGATCTACCAACACCACCCCCGCGCCAGTGCTGGGTTTGCGTACCGCCAGTTATTGCACTGAAAACGAGGGGACCCCATTGGACAGGCGGGCTTTGACTCAGACAGCTGTACTCGGTGCGCGTGGTGGTACGGGCATCGGCGCGAAGTTGTGGATTGGGCATCCGAATCGATTGGCGAGCTCTCGGGCGTACTTCAGTGCCAGATGTAGTGTGCCGTGATCACCTACACATTCAACCCCGCCCGCGCGGAAGTGCACGTAGACCGAGAAAAGTTCGGGATTCACATCGTCGACTTCGCGGATCCCCACGTTCTCGCCGGCTGGGGTGCGTACGTTACGCACGCCATGCACTTCCAGCGCGTCGAACTCTTCCTGTGTTGTGCCGAAAAGCACGTCATCGAAGCGCTTGTCCAGCGGGGCATCGGTGGCCGGACCGATTCCGGTGTCTGCTTCTTCCCAGCACCACCATCCAGAGCCAACGGCAAACACTTCGATGCGCCTGCCATTGACTTCGATTTGCTGGCCATTGACGAGGAATGGCTCGCCATCGTCGGCGATGACGATGACGGCCGTGCCCGACGCGTCGAATTCCACCTGGCCTGGCATCAGCAGGGCCAGCTGCAAGACAGATGGCCTGGAAAACAGCGGCTGCTGAAATCCATTCCAGAGCCGGCCATTTGTGAATGCCGGAATGCTGGGGCTGCCGTCCAACCAATCGCCTGTAACCCGGCATGCCCGATAGGGGGGCAATGGAACGCTTGCCATGCTCAACTCCTGAAGATCCGGCACAGCGCCGGGGTTCAGGAGTAGTTGTTCAGCGCGGACGAATAAAATGCCCGCCCTTGCAGCCGCGGCAACCGCCCGCGCATTCCAGATAGGTCAAGGGCCGGCAAGGTCGCGGAAATCGGCTGGTGCCAGCAACGGCAAGCGCTTCAACGCCCAAGCAGTTCACGCTGGGCCGCCATCACAAGACCTCTCCAGCCGGCCTGGTCTGGGTCCACACCGTAACGCTCACGCACCAGGCGCTTGGCCTCGGCCTCGACGGATTTGAGCTCTTCTGGAGTTGGCCCCGGTGCTGCGACTCTGGCAGGTGCTGATCGATGTTGGAAGGCTGCCCTGGACCGAGCAAGCCGCTCTCTCTCGGCCTGCTCTCTTCGCAAGCGCTCCTGCTCCCGCAGGCGCTCTTGTTCTTGCTCTTGCTGGCGCGCTCGCTCAATCGCCTGCTGACGCTCAAGCTCGAACTGGGTGATCAGACGCTCGGTGTTTTCGATCAGCAGCTGGCGCTCTTCTGCGCTCAGCAAGCGCCCGGGTCCACCCCCATAGCGCGGCTCGGCCTCACGAGAAAGGCCGACGAAGAGACGATCGAAACAATCCTCGCCGTAGACGCCAAGCGTGCCGTTGTGGCGCACAACGTGGATCCGCTTGTAGACACCCCGGCCGCAGCCTGGCGCTTGGCACACCACTCGATCGTCTTTATCGACTTCGACAACGGCCAACAGTTCTGCGCTCATGATTGATGCCCCAGCTTGTTCTGCGCGGCCTGTGCGTTTTCCTCGCGGGTCTTTCGGCGGCGATCAGCCGGCCCCAGCGCGATATAGCAATTCGACCTCGACCACGGCAGGCTTTGATCCTTGCGGCAGACCGTTTCGCTGAAACCGATCTCGCCGAAGTCCGCCAGAAACTCGTCAAACGCATCCCATCGCGGATCGTATTCGCCATTGACCTTGCCCGCGCCGCGCCGCTGAACATCCCGGCACAAGGCGCGGACCTTGAGCCAGGCGCGATAGATCGAGGTGTGCCCCGATGCCAGTTCGCCATCAACAGCATGGCCGTGGTCCCGCGTTTGCGCACCCTGCTGAACAAGGCGCTCTTCGTGATAACAGCCACAGCTGGTCGTGTCGCCATGACGCAGGCGGGATGGCGTCGTCACAATTTGCCCGCCACAGTCGCAGCGGCAGACGATCTGCGTGTTCTTGGCGGAGCCCCTCTGAATGTCGGTGGCCACCAACCGTCCAAACCGCTTGTGCATCACATCTGCGAACACGCTTTGGCGAGAGGGCTTTTCGTCCTTGCGACGCTCCGCATTCAAACAGCCGCACGACATGACAGTTCCCGCCTTCAGGCCATCCAGGCGTACGTCCTTTTCCGTACCGCAGTCGCAGCGGCACAGAACCCTCGCCTTTCGCCCAATGGACGACACGGCAAGCACGGTATAGCGGCCATAGCGCGTACCGGGTGCCGCTCCAGGTGGGGTCGGGTTAGGCTTGGCTGCCACTATTTCAGTTGAAGGGATTGGCCTCGCTCGTATCAGCCTTGATCGCGATCTTCTTGGGCAGTTGGCCTTTGTCGCGATCGACGGTCAGCGCCGCTTCGATCTGGCGCAGCTGCTCAGCCAGAGCGCGCAGCGTTTTCAGGCCGTCTTCGTCGCGCGTGATGTCCCCCCCGCCGATCGTAATGCGATCAGTGCGGTTGGCAAATTCAAAGTCACCCACCCGCAGCACTTGGCTTTCGTTGGCAAAGTAGTCCATCTGGATCCCCTCAGAAGTTGTTGCTGGAATGGCGCAGCCGCGGCTTCGGCAGGCGCGCCACCATCACACGAGATGCAGCAGAAGCGGCCGGAAAGGGGGCGATACTGGTGCGCCGGGCAAGCTCATCGAGCGAAATCAAATCATACCCGGACTCGTTGGTATTCTCCGTCCACCACACCGCAGCTTCACCCGTGTCGGCCACGTAGACAGCCTTCCAGACGTGCGAGGGAATGGCCACGTGTCCGGTGCGACGCAACTGGCTCCCGAGGAATGCCGGGCCGGTCACCACGTAGACGTCATGTCCATTGAGCGCCAGCTGGCGCGTTGCTCGTTCAATGGATTCCCACAGGTGCTGGTTGTGTTTGGGTGCCTGCGGGATCATGTTCGACAGCAGGAACGTCGCGGACTGGCTGGTTCTGTCCGGTGCGTCCTTGTTGGGACTCATGTGCCCACGATCCCATCCAGATCGTGCGTAATCGTCAAGCTCGGCACGCTCAGCCATCGGCAGACGATCATCGGAGCGGAAGCTGTCTTCGCGGCTCAGATTGATCGAAGCGCGGATACGAGGCTGCGTCAGGTGTTCGGCGCTCCAAAGCGGCGTGCGGGTGATGCCTGAATGAAGCACGGCATACCCGGGGTTGCAAAGCTCGCGCGTTTGGGCGGCCAGCTTTGGATTCGTGACCTGTGGGGCCTGGCCTTGCAAGAAGTTACTCTCGCAGTCTTGTGACAGTGCCGGTGCGCCAAAGATGTCTGTCAGCGAGAGTTGGTGATGGTGTTGGCGCGCCAGCCCTGGCGTAAGCGTGCCACCGAGCGCAACGGCCGCCAGCAGGGCGAGAGCGAAGCGAAGAGAACGGCGGATGTTGTTGAAATTCAAGATTGTGCTCCCCTATGGTTGGTGGCATTTTACCACAATTACCAATAGACGCAACACAATGCAACATTCAGAGGACTTGCTTGGCTATTTCTCCCCAGCGTGCGGCCAGCATCCTGGTGTAGCCCTCCGCCCGGCAGGTTCCCTTGTACAGGCCGATTGCCCAGGCGTCGGTCGCTTCTACAAGCACCGTTTGCCTTGGCCAACGCGCCACATCGAGTGCGTAGCCGCGTGGTGCCCGGCCGGTGGCCTCCCAGCGCTGGATCCACGACTCCACGAGCTTGGCGTCGAGCTCGATGTTCTCCACCGGTCGATCGTCGTACCTGCCGCAGCCAATGATCGCTCCATCGCGCACGTAGACGCGCCACTCAGCTAGCCAGTCAGATTCCGGGATGACGGCTGATTCCCAAACAAGCTCGTCAGGATGGTGGTCACGATCCGATTGCTTGACTTGCGGGAGCCAGGCCTTCGTACGCGCTGGCTTGATCCACGCCCCGATCGTCGCGTCGGCAAATGGCACGCACTGTACGACGCGGCCCAGCACATCGCGTAACGACGCGGGATAATCGATCGGCACCGGCTCGGCCACGCCAGTCAAGCGCATCCACTCGCGGCAGAACTCGACGGTCCCGACGGGACAAAGGTGCCGCTCATCGCGCCTGTAGCCATCTGGCTCGCCGCGCAAAACCGCTATGGCTGCTCCGGCCTCGGCCACAATGTCGTCGCACATCCAGTGCGCTTGGCGTACGGCAGCGCGCTCCACTTTGCACACGCCATCATCGCGCTGCATCATAAACTCAAGCATCGACGGCACCCAGTGACAATGCCTTTTCGGTCCAGCATTGATCGCTGTGCAGGAAGGCTTCTACAGCCTTCGCCACACGTGATCCATCACCCATTGCAGCGAGGATCGATCGCTCCTCGTCAGGAAGGGCGTCACCGATTACCCACAGGCGCGGCAGTGGGTGGCGGCCCTTGAGGGGGGCTCCTGCAGTCAGGCCTGGCGCCTCGATCTTCGGGAGGCGCGGTGCGAATCCCCAGAGCACTGCCACGATGTCAAATTGGTCGTCGTTCCGTGGATCCTGCGCGCGCACGATTCGTCGCCCCTCGATGCGATACGGGCCCACCGCAATCCGTGCGCCAAGATCAAGCGCCTCACGGATGAGTTGCGGTCTTGCGCGGAGATCCCCACGAGAGAACACATCTACACAGGCTGCGCCCTCGCGCCGCATGCGGGCGGCGTTTTCGAACGCGTTGTCACCGCCGCCGCACACCGCCACACGCAGACCACGGACATCGACCGATTCCAACGCCCTGCCCGGCGCGACGATCACTCCCTCGCCGGCGTGCTCCAAACCGCGCGGTGGAGCGCCCGTGGCGAGCACGACGGCAGCATACGGCTGATCATCGGCAAGGATGCAATCCTCGCGCACCTGGATTGATGTCACGCGTCGGCCCAGCAGAAGCGTCAGGCGGGCTTGGCGGGCCTCCTGGCGGAAGCCGGCAACGAGCGAATTAGCGGTCAGGCCAGGAATCGGCACCCAGATTTCGGCGTGCTCATATTGGCGAACCGCGCCACCGACGGCCTGGCCTTGCTCGGCCAGGTCAACCGCCACGTCCATCTTGGCAAGATGGCTTGCGCAAGTCAGCCCAGCCGGTCCTGCACCGACGACCAGCACGCGAGGATTTGCGTCAGGCATGGGCAGCCTCTGGCACGCACTCGCCCGTCATGCGCAAGGCTGCATAGGTCTTCAGAAACCGCTGTTGGCTGGCCAGGAATACGGCGGCCATGGGCAGATGCGCGGTCGGCTGCAAGACGCCAAGCTCGCGGAGCATCGCTTGATCGAACGGGACCACGCTGCGCAGCCCGAACGACGTATGCGGCAGGCCAAGCGCGCAGACTTCGATGTGAAGCGCCTCTACGTCCGCCTGCTTGACGAAAACCCCTGCTTGCGTGCCCGGTTCGCAGCCGAGAGAGCGCAGAACCTTGCGTTCCAGATCATGTTCCTTGCGCTTTGCATGGGTCGTGCCGTAGCCGCCTCCGGTAAGCCATGTTTTCGTGGGGGTGATGACATCGCCGATCAGTGCCTCATGTGCGTCGTGCAAAAGGCCGGCCAAGCATGTCTGGGCCGGCATCCCACGACGGCGCAACAGTTCCGCCGTGAGTACGCAATGGTCAGCGACGCTGTGCCACGAGATCTGGTGATCGTCACGCAGATTGCCGGCAAAACGGCAGATGCGAGAGAGCGTTGCAGCGATGGCGCCAACATCCAGCGCGCCCGGATCGTCCAGATCGATCAGCCGGCCCGCGAAATGCACCGAGCAGCGCTGCATCTCCTAGCCCCTTACCTTGCGCCCCATCCCCTCGATGGTCGCGTCGTCGTAGCAGGCGATACGCCCGTAGTGGTAATTGCCGTAAACCTTGCCGTTACCCAACACCGCCAGTAGGCCCGGCGTGCGGATGATCAGGCGCGTGGCGCCGGTGTTTTCAATGTTGTTTTGGTGCCCCACCTGTCCGTCAACGATAACGCGGCCTTCGGCCTCGATGCCGCCGTCAACGACGCCGGTAGATTCAACGATGACTGAGCCCTTCTCGCAGTAGATACGGCCCTTGACGTGTCCAGCCAAGCGAAGCCCTGAGGTCTTCAGACGAAGATCACCCTCAATGACGTCGCCTTCGGCGATATACGTGCGGATGCCTTCAGCTGCGTCATTGACTTCGACCACGCCGATCGCCATCGGCTTGGCCTGCTTGATCGGTTTGGGTGGTTGCGTAGGGGCGAATTGGCTTGCGTCCTGCCGGTAGCGTTCGATGTTCTGATCGGTGATCAACTGGGCGCGCGGATCTGTGTTTGCGTCGTCTTGCTCATCTTGCAAGTGGGATTGCGGGTTGATCTGGCTATTGTCGCTGTACGAATGTCGGAGCAGGTTGCCCATTATTTTCCTTTGAGAGTAAAGGTCGTGCGGTTGGTGCGCGCCACACCCGACGTCGGATCGGCGGATTCAAGGACGGAGCCATCAGGGAGCTTGCCGCCGGCATGTACCGGCGTGACGTTCTCTCCCTGCGCGACCATCGCGAGCCCAGGCATCGGGATGGAGACGATGCGAAAACCTGGTGTGGCGGGCGCATGCCCGACCGGTTGCGAAGTTGCTGGTGGTACAGGAGCGGAGGGCGCGGGCGCTGCCGGTGTGATTTCCCCCGCGGGCTTTGCGACGTAGAGCACGACGTTTGAAGCATCGGCGTGTGCGGGGCTGCCCGCCACCCTTTCCGGCTTGGCCTTTTCCTGCAGGGGAAGCGCCGGTGCGGTCGCCGCAGCAGGCAACGGAGGCAACGGCATGATGCGACGAAGCTCCTGCATCTGTTGTGCGCCGGGGGCGGCTGCGAGGGGCGCGGAAGCCGCAGGCCGCGTGGTAGGTGAGGCTTTTTGGATTGAGCCCTGCTGAGCTTGCGCGGAGGCGACAACCGCCGATGCGAACACTGGCGCCACGACTTGCGGTGCGCTGGCATCAGACGTTGCAGCAATGACTGCGCTGGCTACCGGAGCAATCGCACTGACCGCGCTTGCTGGAATCGCCATCTGCTTGATCGACGATTGCTTGGCCGACGAGCTATTGATCGTGGGGGCGGTCAACTTTGCGGAATACCACCAAGCGAGTGTTGCTCCGCCGGCTCCCAACATAAGACCCACGACAAGACCCCCTGCTCCACACTGCCAGCGACGGATTCGCTCGTGCTTTTCAAGCAGCATAGCGTCGCGCTCGATGTCGTCGAGAGAGAGTGGCGGCGGAGGCGCGGACACCGCCATGCGGGGCGGCATATGTAACTTGTTCGCGGAGAGGGTAAGGGGGTGGATTTGCATTGTTCGATTGTAGCAAAAAGACCAACACGCGCAACAAATGCTGTAGTACAGTGGTGTTGTAGCAACGCATGTTGCGTTGTGTTGCGCGAGTTGGTATTATTCAGACATGGAACGATATACAGAAAGAATCCTGTTGTTGTTGACGCCTTCGCAGCGCGAACGGGTTGTCGAACAAGCGAAAGCCGCACGGCTTTCACTCGCTGAATATCTGCGTCGCAAAGTCATGGATGAGCAGATCGATACGCCGGCCGCGCACGACAAGCGGCTGAGCGCGGTCGAGGAGCGCATTGACGCGATGGAGAGGGGACTGGCCCAAGTTGTGGCTGGGATGGCGGCGCAGGCCGCAAAGAAAGTACAAGAGCCTTCGGCATAATGCCGCTGGCATGACTGGCAATCCACCAAGAAGAAAGGAGCATCATGAGCACGATTACCTTTAAGCGCACATCTCTCGCGTGCGCACTCCTGCTGTGCACCGCGCTGGCAGCCTGTGGCGGCGGCGATGGCGGCACCACGAGCGGCAGCACTTCCACCGGCGGCACGACCGGTGGCACCACCACGGGCGGCACGGGCGGCAGCACCGGCGGCACATCCACGACCGTAACGGGCACGCTGACGACGCCCCAATACACGGCCTCCAGCGCGCAGCTGGCGGCACTGACCCAGCTGAACCAGTACCGCACGCAATGTGGTTTTCCTGCCTTGCAGGAGAACACGGTACTGGATCAGGCGGCGCAGGCGCACGCCAAGTACATGGGCCTCAACAACGCTGTCTCGGATAGCGAAGTGTCGAGCAACCAGGGTTATACGGGGGCAACGTATGTCGATCGCGCCGTTGCGGCTGGATTCCCGAGTAACGTCCTGGGTGTGGGCGTGAGCGGTGGCTATGCGACAACGAGCGCTTCGTTCACGGCCCAGGTAGCTGGCCAGAATTTCGTGTATTCGCTGCTCGCGGGCGTCTACCACTCGGTTGTTGCGGCATATCCGGTCAACACTGTCGGCATCGGCGAATACGAGACGCAAACGACGTCTGGCAGCTACACCTACACGCAATCCTGGGACAGCATGAGCCTGTTCAACACGCAGGCCCAAGCGATTAGCAACGGCCCGTTGACCTTCCCGTGCCAGGGCGTGACCGGCGTAGCGTACAAGTCGATTTCGGGCGAAATCCCGACGCCACCGAACGTCTCGGCTTCGGGTTGGGGTACGCCGGTGGTTGTCATGGGGAATCCGGGTGCCGATAAGGTATTGCTGACGTCGGCGACGATGGCCGACACCACCGGAACGGTCATCAGCTTGCAGATCCTGAATTCGACGAACGATCCGAACAAGCTCGTTCAACCGGAACAGGCCGTCGCATACCCTGCGTCGCCGCTGCAGCCGAATACGCAGTATTCAGTGAATCTGAGCGGCACGATCAACGGCACGCCTTTCACTCGCAGCTTCACGTTCACAACGGGTAACATCGTCGGCTGACACGCTGCCATCCAAGGAAAAAGGCCCCAAGATTGGGGCCTTTTTTGCGTCTTGCTGGCACTCGCTAGTGGCAAACCTGCCACGACTCGGATGCTGACGCGTTCCCGTTGCCGCCGCCGCCCGCCATAAAAGCTCCGCGGCTGTAACCGGTTCCGGCAAGCGCTTGGTTGATGTCTGTGTCAGTCACAGTGTAGTCGTTCGGCCAAAATTGAAATACGACGGTCTGAAAGCCGTTCCCACCCCACATGACCTGCAATGCCATACCGTCACAGCCCCCATCAGCTGTGCAATTCCCATATGGTGCTAACCGAACATTGTGGTTATAGTCGTAGAGACAGGTCAGCGTCGGCTGAGGGTTGGCGGCGACCGGCGGTGAACATCCTGGCGCACTCCAACTCGATCCGTTCCACGAAGGTGGGCTCGTTTGGGTGTAACCGGCCGGGCAAGCAGGCGGAGCCTGATAATTGCACTGCGGCTGGCTCCATTGCGCCCCCAACCAGACTGCGTTGGAAATCGTAGTCCATCCTGCATCGGTCGAGCACTGGGGGGCTGGAATCGCCCCGTGACTGATCGGCGTGACGCACGTCGAGTCCTGATAGCCAGGCGAACAGAGCGTGGGGTTGGCCAGCGCGGCGCGCGCACCGAACAACAACAGACCCAACAGAAGAATCCGCAAAATCCGCTTCATTTTTCCCTCCCGTTAATAACCGCAATACGTTCCGACTGCGGCCGTTGCACCCCAAAGTGGAGACGACGCGCCATCGACGATGTACACCGTCCAAGGTCCGGATCCCCAAGCGCCATAATTGACAGTCGTGGTTGTATCGACTGAGAAATTGGCCGGCGTGACCACAATCATGGCCGTACCGCCTGCAGGACACGAGGGCGCTGGAATGTACGTCCCGTGGGTCGCTGTGTATTTGCCATAGCGCAGCAGATTGCCGCCAATCGGCTTCCACGTGCCAAAGACGCAATTCAGCCATTGGCCGGATCCGTCAGCATTCACCGCGGCAATACCATTCGGAGAACACGACGTGTTCGGACTGGCTCCCCCATTGACCTGAAGATATTCATTCGCGACGACGCGATGCTGAAACCAGTTTTGAGCGAATTGGCTGTTCAGCTGCCCGGTTCCATTCCACGCCGTAGTGCTCAAATTCAGGTTGTGGCCGTTGGCGGGTTCGACATAGATGTCACCCGTGCTTGCAAGGCCCCACTGATTCAAGGTGGTCTGCCCGTAGCCCGGCGCGTTTGTCGACGAAACTCCGCCGTTGGCCACGGTGTTGCCCGACTGGTCAACAGTCAGCAGCTGCGCGTTCCAGGGACTGTTGACCAGGCGCAAAGTCCCGTTGAGGTTCTCGACGTACATGTTGACGCCATTGGCGCCTTGCATCGTGATGACCCCACCCTCTGCCGCATTATTCCAGGCGGTAACGCGGCCGGCCGCAGCGCTGAGGGTGCCATTGATCGTGGCATTGCCAGCTGCGTTCACGTCACCGTTTGAAACAAGCTTGCCACCGGTCACCGTGCCGCCGGCCGTGACGTTGTTTGCGCCGGCGATGTTGTGTGCTGTTCCGCCGACGTCCTGCATCGAGAGGTCGGTCTGCATTGCGTTCAACTCAGGATGGCCTGGCACCGAGACGCGATACAGGTAGTTGGCGTTGGACTGCTGACTGGTGAAGGCCAGCAGGTTGGCGACGTGGCCAGAGCCGGCGTTGGTGAAACCGGACGCACCCAGGTTCACCTGCCACGCGCCAAACGCGCCGTTGGCGTTGGATGGGCTCATTGCTGAGTTACCACCTTGATTGGCGTATGGCACGAAACCACCCTCTGCCCCAATCTGCGCAGCAATGCCTGCAAGCTGTGCGGTGTTGGTGATCGGATTGCCGCCTGTCGTCATGACGATGGTTTGCAACCTCCCAGCAGTGGGCTGCGAGACTTGCACCTGCCACGTCTGGCCAAACGCAGTGTTTGCCGAAAATCCGCCCGGCAAGTAACCCGCAGTCTGGAGTGTGTTCACGGAGATCGTTGTGGCTGCGCCACCTACGGGCACGCTCGCGGCCAGAGCAGCTGCGTTGTCCTGCACATATTGCGCAGCAGCCTGGTCAATGACGCGGCCCTGGCTGGCGATCGCTGAAGTCTGAATGTTGCGCACACCCATGTCGGCGTACTTTGCGAACCCCGCCATGCTCAGCAAAGAGAGCGTGAGTGCGGCGATGAATCCTATGATTGCGTCCACAATGAATTCCTTACGGGTTGACTTGGGTAAAGCGCACGATGGCAGGCGCCGTGATACTCGCCGGGAAGGCCAGCGTCTGTGCATCCGTCATATTTGTGCCGATGCCCGTGGCAGTTACGCGCCACCAAGCCCGGTCGCTTTGGGTGATGGCATAGACCTGTGCGGAAGTGCCTCCATTGGCCGGCATCCATGCATAGACGTAGCGCCCTCCGCCGGGCGCAGACGTGGTCATGCATGTAGCGCCTGGCGCAATGGCAACCCCGTTGGGCAGTGCGACTGCGATATTGGGAGATACCAGACCTGGACTCGCCGTTGCGGCTTGCGAGCAGGCAGAGCTGAATACGGCGATTTGCTGCGCGCGCACGCGAGCGACAGCCTGCATTTGGCCGGCGGCGCCCGCCCCGGGCACCGCCTGGGCGGTGTCGAATGCTTGTGCAATCAGGCCGGCGAAGAAGATCATGAGGGCCATCGGCACCCACGCGAAGCTCATAGCATTCCTCCTGCTTGCCCGGGAATCAGTAGCACCCGTTTCTGGCGTTCGATTTCCGAGGACAGCTGATGAAATTCGCCGCCGCGCATATGCGCGCGGATGGCCGTAGCGTTACGGCTGCCGGCTACGATGAGAGGAGACACGGTCACGACGCGACGGTTGCGATCTGGTGCGCGCGCATAAGACATCGATTGATGCAGCACTGCCCCCATAGCGTCGCCAAGAAACGCACCATCCAGTCCTTCGTGGACGAGCATGCTTTTGAGACGATGCAGCGCAGACTGGATGTCGTTGGCGTGCAGCGTGGACAACACGAGATGTCCGCTCGTGCCCGCCAGTACGGCCTGAGCCGCAGCTTTAGCGCTGCGGATCTCGCCAATGACGATGATGTTCGGCGCGCCCCTCAACATGCGCTGGATGGCCATCCCAAAATCCTCATCGCGAGGTACTTCAGTTTGGTAGCAGACGCCAGAACCATGCGTGCCATGGAGCAGCGTCTCGACCGGATTTTCAGCAGTCCACGCCACCCCGCCAAACAACTTCAGGCGCGCGGCCAATATGGAGGCGAGCGATGTGCTTTTTCCGCTGCCGGTGGCACCTGTGAACAGAATGAGGCCACCGCCAGTGAATGCGTCAGACAGGAGCGACTTGATCAATTCTGCCGGGTAGCCCAGCCGTTCTACCGGCATCGGTGTCTTCGCGGCTCGGCGGCACACATACACGTCGCCGTCGACTGTGGAGATGCACTGCACGCGCAGTCGTACCCCCTGGATGTCCATCAGAAAATCCACGCTTCCGACGTGCTTGAGCAACTGCTCGCGCAGATACTGCACATCCTCAAGATATGGGCCTTCCAGGGTGTTGCGAACGTTGTCGTCCGGTGCGGTCTTGTACCAAGCGGCACCGTTAGGCTCCAGGTACAGGTCGGAGAATTCAAGGAACGCGAGGCGCGACGCCGCCCCATCCGCCTCGGCAGGATCGATGGCACTGATGACCGCGTCGTCGGTCGGCGTAGGCGGGGTCAGATGCATGTCACGACGGTCTTCTGCGCGCTGTGGTTGTCGGGGTAAAGCGGGAATACGGTAGAAAGGCAACGGCCGGCTGCGCCGGCCGTATTGACGATAGCGAAACGGTTTATTGCATAGTGACCGTAATGGTTTCGCCGTCGTTCATGCACGCAGCGCCGGCGGTTGTGGCATCGGGGGGATTCCCGGTCGTGAAACTCTGACCGGTGCTTGTGGCAACCCGGGTCCAGCCCGTCAGGCTGGTGAGGATCTGCGAGCACTGGCTTGCGGTCAGACCCGTGCCGCCAACCGTCACAGCGAATTGCTGGTTGTTCGACGTAGGAGCGATCGTCACGTCATTACCCCATGCGTCCACGACCCGGCCTGCACGCAGCATGTCGGTCGGAATGACCGCCGAATTACCGGTCGAATCCACAATGCCAGCGGTCGGCGTGCCAGCTGCGACGTTGAAGTTCGCGTAGCCGTTAGCACCCTGGCTGTACTGCGCGCGCGCGTTGGTTTGCAGCAAGCTCAGATCAGTGGTGGTCTGACCGACCTTGTTGCCTGAGAACGCCTTGTAGATGCCCAGACCAACTGCGGCAAGAACCAACAGGCCGAGAACGGTCGCAGCGATACGACCAAGAATTGAATCCATCGAATGACCTCACAGAAGAAAGAATATTGGGGGACAGGAACTACCAAGCACAGTAGCCGTACGACGCGATAACGCTGACAATCAAACGACAGATTGTAAGTTGGGCTGTTGCGCATCCTTAGAAGATTGTAAAGCAAAAAAAAGCCCAATAGGACACCATGTCAACACTCAATTGTTACGAACGCCCCGGCACTACGCTCCAACGCTTTTTGTGATGAGATCCGAAATCGTATTGGCACCGATGGTGATGACACCAAAGGCCATAAACATGGCCATCGAGAACACGCCGCCGATTGCTCCGCCGATGATCATCATCTTGCGTTCCAGGAATTCGGAGTAGTCCCGCGCAACGTTGTCAATCTTTTCCGGAAAATCCGGGAAGTTCATGTAGGCGGCAACTTCATCGATCAGGTCGATCGAGGGGAAGCCCAGCCCGGTTCGGCGCAGTGCGGCCGACAAGTTAAGGCCGTCGCGCAAACCGATCATCACAGGTCGCAAGCGCGACGCGAGCCACGGTGAGGCTGATGTCAGCTGATCTTGCAGTGCGGTGGTGTCTGGCACGCCCGCGCGCAAAAGCGCGGTGAACGACAGCAGCCATGCAAAGCCCTGCACTTCGCGATAGACGTTGTAGGGAAAGACATATTGGTCGCAAAAGGCTCGTCCCCTGCCCGTCCAGCGTGGAAGTGACCAGATGACCGTGGCGCCTAGCACGACCAGGAGGGAAACCGTAATTACCATCCCCCATCCCGTTGCGACGGCTCCCATCAGATACATCCCATAGGCCCATCCCGTCCACTTGCTTACAGGCACTACCTGCGCCAGTGGCGGTACAACGCTTGAGCCGATGACGTACAACGAGGCCAGCAGAGTGATCAGGTACACAATCGGTGCGGTGAAGTAGCTCATCACCTTGCGCTGTATGCGCGTTACACGATCGCGAACGTCGAGCACCAGGCGCATCGAATTGGTCAACTGGCCTGCCTTCTCGCCAGATGCCAGCACACTGCGCTCCATTGGCGAGAGCGTTGGCCCCATCGACTGCACAAAGGTCTTTCCGTCTTTCAGGCAACTGGTGGCTTCACGCATCGCCTGTGCCAGCCCTTTACGCCCGCGTCTCGCCAATCGATCGCGGAAGTCCTCCATTGCCTCGACGAGCGGACGGCCGTTGTCGAGCTGCGACGCCAACTGCTGATATAGCATCTTGCGCGTCGACCAAGACAGCCCGGGCTTAAAGAATTTCAATCTTGTGCTCCTTTCGTGGTGATGATGTCTACGGCGCGCTCGACGTCGCGCGGATCGAATCGGCCGCTGAGAACCCCGACCATTGCGTTACTGAGCATGGACAGGTCGGCCCCTTCTCGCTGGCGTTGTTGCCGACGGGCTTCGTCGGTGCCAAGCTTGATGAAGTCGCGCATCAGTGCTGCGCTGGTTTCCACTACCTCGGCCACAGCGGTTACGCCCTGGATCTTCTCGTCATGGCAATGGTCGCAACCTGCGCCGCGCACCCGCATGGAATCGATCGGCCCCCAGGTCTCCAGCGCGTCGAGCATATCCGCGGGAAGATCCTCAGCGATCTCGGTCAAGGGACGCTTGCAGTGATCGCACAGCACCGGCACCAGGCGCTGCGCCACGAATCCGCGCAGCAGTTTGTGATCGCAGATGATCTCGCGCGACAACTGCCCGCGATCGAGCATTTCCATGCGGTCGATTGTCATGAATGGGTCGTTCACGTGAAGCGTCGTCCAGACAAGGTGGCCGGTCATTGCCTCTTGCAGGGCGGCCACGGCTTCATCAGCGCTGCGCAGTTCGCCTACGAGCACGACGTCCGGGTCCATCCGCAGCGTCATACGCACCATATCGCCGAAAGACAGGTTCGAGGACTTTGTTACGGGCAGCTGCACCGACCAATCCATCGGGTACTCGACAGGGTTCTCGATGGTGATCTGGCGGCTGTCAGGGAACTGCCTGGCTTGATGCTTGAGGAGCTCGTACAGGGTTGTCGTCTTTCCGCTACCCGTCGGCCCCGTAACGACGATGACGCCCGATGGCATACGCGTCATACGCTCCAGGAGTCGGACCTGCAAATCGGAGTACCCCATCTGCTTGAGCGGCAGGGAGCCGAGCGGAGAGCGCGGTGTCCTGAGCGTGAACGGAATCCGTGTCACGTCCGCTTGACCTGTGCTCTTCTTCAGTGGTTGCAAGCGTGCGACGAGGAAGCCGCCGCCCGTCTCCACAGGGTAGGCTGGTCCCCGGATGATCCGCACTGACGCCAAGCCGCTTCCGGGCAGGTCCGAACCGTTGATCTGGGCGTCTTGAAATTCAAACGGGTTGTAGATCGCTTCCTTGACCGAGGAAAGTCCCGTGTACATCGAACGGATGTAGGCCTCGCCCTCGTCGCGGCTCATTTGCAGCGCCGAGCGAAGCGCGCCTTTGACTCGGTATTGCACCTCGGCGATGTCCTCGCGCAGCAGGATATGCAGATCGCTCGCCCCGAGGGCAGCGCCGTGCAAGATGAGGTCGCGCGCAGCATTTAGCGTCGAAAGGTTTGCCGAGTCGCGCTGTACGTTACTTGCGGCGCTCAGGCGAACCTTGTCCTCTCTCAGTTCCTTCAACTCCCTGGGTTGGGTGATGCAGAAGAAACCAAGGTCTGAGGCGTCTTTGCGCCACATGAGGAGCGCTGGGTGCGCGGTGTACCGCTCGTCCACGTAGAGGACGACATGACGCAACGTCTTGGCGATGCGGATCTGATCGGCATCGAGCAACTTGGAAATGAACGTCAGGCGCTCGAAGTCTTCCGTGTCGGCGTTGTGTGGTGGCGCACTTTGAACGTCTCGCTGGTCGATCCACCGCATGGCCAGAGCGATCGCTTCCAAGCCCGCCCGCGTATCTTCCTGCGGCGATGGATCGATTACGACTACATCGCGAAGCACCTCTGGCAAAGCAGGCAATTCAGCGCGCATTGGAGGCTCGATTACCCCAGCAACGGACGCACGGGCGCCGTTCGTGGGGTCTTCGGGCTGAAAGCCGGCTTTCGCCGTCAGCAGACGCATCATGCTTCCCCTCACGGGCGGATCGTTACCGATTTTCCGGACCGCGAAAACACAACTGCCGATGGCATCACATCAGCGACGAGCCAGCCGTCCACGGTAGCGCCGCGGTTAACGATGTGTTGCTCGGCGCCCATACGGACGATTGCCTGGAGCTTGCCGTTGTAGCCCGTGATCGCCAGCACCTGCGGCTGGGACGTGCGTGCGCCCGCCTTGCCTGCGCTGGCTTGGATAGACTGAGCAGGGACACCGATACCTTGCGCAGCCACGCCAAGGGGAGATGGAGCACTGCCAATGCCAAAGCCAGGTGCAGCCGATTGGGGGCCCTGGGAGCCGCCGGAAGGGTGCGCGATTTGCTCCTTCAGCTTCGCGATCTTTGCCTGTGCCTCAAGCAGTGGGATTTCCGCATTCAGCTGCGACAGCTGATCGGCACGCGAACCCGGCTGCGACATCGGCGTGTTGACTTTGTTGACCACCTGCATGGCCGGCGGCGCTGCCGATGTTGCGGACGCCGGTACTGCCATGGGGGCACTAGCGCCCAATGCCACCGGTTGCTGGGCTTGCGTTGCGCCGCAGGTCAGGCAAAGCGATGCCGTGGCGAGAAGAGTACGGGATTTGAGCATCAAGTAGCTCCAGTCGGAAGTGGAATGGCACCGTTTTGGCGGGCCGAATACAGTTGTGCCTGAACGCTCCAGACCGCGCCATCGAACGTCACGCTGGATACGCGAAGTCCCGGCACAGCGTCAAACTGCAGGCCTAAATCCCATGGCGACGAGGACAGGGTTAAGCCCACGCTTTGTGCCACCCAGGGATCAAGCGGCGGGGGTTCTTTGCCTGGGAGCACTTGCGGCCGTGGAACAATGCCCAAGTTCAGCGCGAGGTCATATTGCTGCGCAAACGACCAGATGCGGCGCTGCGCGCCTTCCTGGACCATCACCGAGTGATCTTCTGCCAAGACACCGAGCGCCGCGGATGAATACGCCACAGATTTATTCCCGCTCGGGTCGAGAGCGCCGGGTGCGTTTTCGGCTAAGCCGCCGTTGCGTGAATAATTCGCCTCGGCGGAAACCTGTGCGCCAGCGAGGCTGCATTTCCATGACGACAGGTCCCAGCCATCGGTACTCAACGACTGCTGGCGCCACAGTTCTGCACAGCTGTCCAACACGTAATCCGGCTGCGGCACACGGAACCACGGGGGGATGACCGGCTTGGGCTTGTTTTGCTCCGCCGCGGCACGCAACCGGGCCAGTTCGAGCGCGCGTTGCTTTGCAACTTGCTGGTTGTGGTACGCCCACCAACCCCCGGCAAGCACGGCCAGCAATATGACCGAAGAGCAGGAAGCGAGGATGATCCTCTTGCTTGTCCCTCCAGCGGTCAGACGCCGCACCGGCTTGCGCTTGATAGCCAGATTGCGAACGGCGTCGGCGAGCCCCTGCAGCGAGGCGTCTTCGTCGTAGTCATTCCAAACACCGTAGGCATCGTGCTGAGAACGCAGCTGCGACACTGCGTCTATGGACCCGACGAAATCGCCCTCCGGGATGATCTCCTGCTGATCTCGAACAGCCAGATACCAGTACAGACCATTGCCGATGTCGAAGACGGCGCGCCATGGCGCCGGACGTAAGGCAGCGATAAGCGGCGCAAGCGCGTACATCCGCGCCATCTTCGTGTCGCTCGGCATATCGCTTGGCGGCTGGGAAAAGCCAGCTTGCCAAGCCGCATCGATCGTGTGATAGACCGCGTAGATCTCGCCGCGCTCTTCCGCCATCGAGCGCAGGAGAGCCGGTTTGGGCTGGCTGTCCAGATGTCGCCAGGACAGCCCCAGTAAGAAACTGTCCCGATCGAAACCAGGGAGTTGGATGATCGTCACAGCAACCTCGCCGTAACAACGATGGCCAGAACGTCACGCGCGCGCTGAGCTTCGACCCCGCCGCCGAACAGGGCAAAGTTGGGAGACCCTACGCCGTTGTTCGTATTGGAGGCGGTCTGTTGCTCGTAGCCAGTGAGCACGAGGGTCTGACCAGGCTTGAGTGCCACAGATTGTTGCAGCGTTGCCGACGAGAGCGACGGCAACTGAATCGAACTGCCATTGCTGGTGAAGGTTGAGATACCAAGCAGGTTCGACAGGGTCATGTTGAGTTCCAGCATGATCCGGTCGTTCACGTACTTGGGGAGAAAGACGCCGGTGAAGCCATACGTGACCGAACCCGGCTGCAGCGCAGTGCTCGAGCCAGAGGTCGACGTGAGCGTTGTCTGGCTTGAGGCCAGGTAGCTCTGTGTTTGCGCGGCCTGCAGGTTGAGCATTTGGCCGTTCATCGTTACGCCAGAACGACTGAACACCTGCGACACGTTACCCATGGTCGAAAGCGCTTGGACTGCGGCGTTTGTGCCGCTGAGCGTGCCGCTCAAGATTGATGCGCCGAACTGCACCGGGGTCACGCCGGAAGTCACAGACGGGGCCGCGGCGGACGTCACGGTGAACTTGGCGCCGTTTTGGTTGCCCTGATAGAGGGTGTTGACGGCCAGCGAGAGGTTCAACCCGTAGTTGTCCTCGCGGTTGACGTGCACCTTGAACACGCGCACGTCGATGGCTACTTGCTTTTGCAAGTGGGACGTCAGGGTCTTGACCCACTCGTTGACGCGCTCAATTTGGGGCGGCTGGCCTGTGACGGTGAGCGTACCGAACGATTTGTCGACGATCGACTCAGCGCCGGGGCCCGCAATCGCCTTTGCGGTGGTTTGCAGGTCCGCCCAGTAGTTGACGCTCAGAGCAATGTCGGCATTTGTGCTTCCGCCGCCGCCAGCGCCACTCGTTCCAGAGGACGTGGTCCCGCCCGCCGTTCCGGTGTTACCGTTGTTGCCCGACAGAGAACCGCTGGTAGAGATCGAGCCCGAGCTTTTGGCCTGCACCGGCAGGGTGGGAATGCTCCACGTATGCGTGGTTGTCTTGAAGATCTCGATCTGGCCATTGCGATACGCCCAGTACACGCCAAAGCGCCCAGTGATCAGGTCCAGAAAGCCCTTCAGGTCGCCCGTAAAGCGCAATGGGCGCGAATCCGTGGCCATGCTGGCGACAGCCGACGGCAGCGCAGGCATCGCCATTGTGGAAGCAGCAGCAGGCGACGCCGCCGGCATCTGCATCCCAGGGAATGGAGGAATCGCGGTCGAGCCGGCGCCGGCGTTGGTGGGTGCCGCATAGCCGCCCGTGGCGGCCCCTTCCCTGATCGGCGTGCTGGATAGAGCCGAATCACTCAGATGCGTGACGGCACCGACATTTTGCGAGATCCAGTCCGAGTAGTCGCGCAACGACCAAGAGCCGGAGCTTGCGACGTTGAAAACTACCTGCTTGTCGAGGATGGCCGGCTGGGGCCGGCTCACGGCGATCGCATCACCGGCAAGCCAGGCTGCCTGATGTTCGACCACCACTGGCCGGGACTGCGGAGCGGCATTGGCGGCGGCTTGCGAAGCTTGGTCGGCTACATCCCTTGCTTGTGTGCGGGTCTGCTCAATCGAGCCGCAGCCCACCATGGAGGCGCATGCGGCCAGCGCGATGGCACGATGGAACAACGGTTTGCGATTCAATGCGACTCTCCTGCGGCGTGGACAACAATGGTCTGATTCCCGATATACACATCGGCGCGCACGTCCGCGCCGTTGGCTGCGAGGTTGCTGATGATCTGACGCGCGGCCGAGTCGAAGCTACCTTCGAAAGCGGCTGGGGCTGGCACCATCCAGTCTTGGTCGGCGTTCCAAACCACCGTCCAACCGTGTGCTCTGCCGATGGACATGAGTTGCTGGCCTAGGGGTTGGCCCGCGCTGAGGGTGATGCCCGGCGATGCTATGGCAGCAGTCTTTTCAGGGGCGACGGCTGCCTGCGCAACCGGCACGGACGTTGCAGGCGCTTCCCGCCCAGGAGGCATGGCGCGCGTCGCCACGACTTCGCTGCCTGGCGTGACGGAGATACGTGCGCCGACTTGCGATGCAACACTGGTCAGTGCTTGCAGACGCGGCCCTGCCTTCCAGGTCACGGGCGTCTTGGCGTCCAGACCGATGATTTGCACTTCATCCTTGCTTTCCGAAGCAGGGAGCAAGCGGGGAATCGCCTCAACCAGCATGACACGCTCACCGGCAGGGACAGACTCGCGCCATGTGCCATTCAGTTCGGCTCCCGTGCGCCCCACCTGCACCAAGGCATCCGGCTTCTGGGTCGAATCGCTGGCCGCTGCCGCGGGGGCGTTCTCGGGTGGCAAGGCGGCGGTGATAGCGTCCTCCGCAAGGGGCTTCGCCGGCGCGGGGTTGGTGACGCGTACTGGCGCAACCATCACGGTCTGGCGCACGGGGTCGATCGATGCGCGCAGGCCCATGTCATCGCAGGCCGAGCGCAGTGCTGCACGCCAGTCGCTCGAGGACGGCCAGGTCATCATCAAAGAGCCGGGAACGTTGGCCGCCAGAGTGATTTTCCAAGGCTCTGGAATGATGATCGAGAGAGCTTGGTCGATCGGCGCGGAACCGCCGAGAACGCTGGGGGCCGCCGCTGAGGTTGTCCCCTCCGGGTTGGCCCAGGCTTGTGGGTTCGCAGCGCTCATGCCCCACGCCTCAGCAGTCGTGGCGACCAGCGCCACAACGGAAAGAATTTGCATCGGCTTCTTCATGCCGCATCACTCCCCTGTTGGTATCCATTGACCACAATCGAGCCGTCCGATTCGACGCTCATTGCGAAGGTCCATCCCTTGGCGCTTGCGGCCCGGAGCGCCTTGGCGACCGCTACATACACATTGCTTGCCCTGAATTCGCCCGATGCCCGAACCGGCACGTCCGCACGCGAGTTCCAGCGCACGGCCACGTGGGAACGCTTGCCCCACGCAGCGATGACACGAGACAGCTTTGCTTTGGATGCCTCGACCGGCCAACTCTTGTCTCGTTCCATTGGCGCGAGATCGCTGTCGGCGGTGCTCTGCGCAGGCGCTTCGAACAAAGGCGTGACGGAGTGTGCTATCGGCGTCTCGTCTTTCCCTGCATCCTCAACACTCACGCGCTGCACACGCGACGCCTTCGGATCGGGCATGACCGGGCCCTGCCGGATGGTCTGGCGCTGCTTTGCGTGGACGACAACGGCGCGATAGCCGTTGGCTACGATGTCCATGTGTTCGGGAGTCTGCTGCACCACGATATAAGGCGCGTTGATGGTGAATGGCAGCGGTTGGCCTTCAGCTAAGATCGCCGGCAGCATCTGCCCCGGGCGCATCTGCAAATAGGTCTTTCCCTGCAGACTGAAGACTTGCAGCGGGCGCACGGCGGCATCGCCAGCGATGCTCCATGCCCAGTCCACCCCCACATCGACGGAGGTTGCCGCCGGGCGATCCTGAACTTCAGGATTGCCAGACGCAGGATTGGTCGCACATCCCGCGAGCGTGAGCAGCGTGCAGGTGGCGGCAATGGCAAGACGCGAAAAACGTTGCATGGCTTACCTTGTATTGGCGATAGGGGGAACCTCAATGGCACCCGTCGTGATGATGGTCATCTTGGCGCCCTCGGGCATCGTGATGTTGGGGGCGACGTTATAGCGATGCTGCAATTCCTGATTGGCAGTGTTCGTGATGATCTGCGCGCCATTCACTGCGGGCGAAGTGGTGGTGCCGCCGAAGCTCGTCGAGCTCTGATTTGGCGAGATCTTGTCCATGCCCACGGCTTCGAGTGCGAGTAGCGTCGCGATGCCCATACGCTCAAAAAAGTGCGTGTGCAGGTCGCCTTCGAGGCCGGCACGCCCAAGGGCATCCGCGGCACTCATATTTCCCAGCGGCACCATTCCACCGGCGGGCGTAACGAGCGTGTCGAACACCATGAGTACCCGGTCCTGCCCCTCTTGGACTGAGGAGTTGTACTTGCCCTGCAGCGTCGACCCAGCGGGAATCACCAGATACCGGCCGTAGCGCGAGTCGTATATGTTTTGCGTAACGCGCGCCACGAGTTGACCTGGCAGCTTCGTGTCGACCGCATTGAGCAGCACCGCGCTGATTGCCGTGCCCGGCGCCAGCCAGTAAAGCCCCTTGGCCTGCTGAGCGATGATGGCGGCAGCTGGCTTGACCTCGGCGCTTTGCGTTGCGAACAACCACTTGCTGTTCGCATCGAGGCCCGCAGCCGCAGACTTGCTTGCGTCACCGGAGCCTTGCGCCTGCGCGTATTGCGCAAGCCGCTGCTTTTCAGCGATCAGTCGTGGATCGTAGTTGGGGTCCTGTTGTGCGAATGCTTGGTTGAAACGCTCCCCCTTGTTGCCCGAGTCTCCTGCGTTGAGCGGGTTCGCGCCGCTTTGCACCTGCTGTTCCTTGCCCGACCCGGCCTGGTACATAACGAAACTCGGCTTGGCGGATTGATGATCGCCGGCGGCGTTGCTGCCTGTATCGACCCCGCCGTCGGAGTCGTGTTTGTTGCGGCCTGCTTCAATGGCCTTCTGCGCACGCTCGAGGCGCTCCAAATCGTATTGCGACACAGGCGGTACGCTCGGCATGCCAGCCGGAACGTTGGGAGACGATGCTGCATTGCCAGGGTCGACAGCTGCGGGCGTTGAGGCTGCGTTCGCGATGGCAGCTTTTGCGCGCGTGTATTCCGCCAGCGTTGCTTCGTTCGGATTCTCGATCTTCGTCTGGAGCTTTTTCGCCTCGTCCTGTTGCTGCTGGGCGGCCCGCTTCGCATCGACGGCACTCTGGCCAAAATCGGATCCCTTGGCCACTAGGAGGATGACCGCGAAGAGAGCGATCATGGACAGCCCGACAATCATGGCCAGATTGCGTGACAGCTTCGGACGCGCCAATTCGGCCATCAGCGCGCTCCCTGGGCCGTTACCGTAGTCTCGACCTTGCCAAGCTTGAGGACGAACTTGTCCATCAGTCGGTTGACCAGGATTTGCGAGCCATGGTTGTGCACGGTGTAGTTCACGATTTCAAGCCCGTTGGGGCCATCCGCAAACAGAGCCGGCAACTCTTGAATGTTGTTGGCGAACTGCACCCAGGTAAAGCGGCCGTTGTCCCATACTGCTGTGGGCTTGAATGCCGCGTCGCCAGCGATGCGGTAGTTGAAATTGGGAGCGCCGTTGTAGAGGCCACCCAAATCTGATGCGCCGGTGTCGGTGCTCGCTGCTGGGGTGTTGGCCGCCGCCGACGGCGCTACATACAACCCCCCGCCCATAGAGCTCGCACCGAACTGCTCGTTGTCGAACGCCCAGCTGACGCCCTGATACCACTCGCCTTGTGCTGGCTCGATGCGCAGGTAGTAGATGTGCTTGCTGGTCACTGCTGTTGCGGTCACGACCATCGGTTGCACCAACTTCAGCATCGCGATGTTTGCGGTGGCGTTCACTTGCAGCTGTACGGCTGCAGGAGTGCTGACGGCAATCTGCTGGACCGGCTCGTCCTTCGGGAAAGAGATCGTCGTGAACATCCCAGGGCGGATCGGGATCGCGAACGTCTCCTGAGCGTGGAACGGCAATGTGACCACCTTCGCGCCGCCGGCCTGTTGCGCCGTAACGCTGGCAACCATCTGTTGGGCCTTGCGTACAGCTTCGGGCACTTGATTCACGGTGGCTATCGAGCCATCAGTCGGCACAGTGACCGTATTGACGTCCGGTGAGCCAAACAAGTGCTCTGGCGGCACGGCCATAGCGGGCAGGCATGCCGAGATCATCAGCGTACCTACCGCACAGCGGGCAAATCGAAGAAGGGAATCTGATGCCATGGCGAGCGGCTCGCTTTGGGTGTTTTCTGTTGTGTTGCGCATCCTATGATTTCTCGTAGAAAAAATCAACCGCCACTGGTATTACCGGAAACCTTGAAATCCGTGATGTACAAGCCGATCGGATTGCGATCGATGTCCTCCGGCCCTTGCGGCGGAAGGATGACCCAGTAGACGGTCAAGAGGATGTTGCTGGATTTAGTCATGCCGCCAGCGATCGTCGTCAGCGTCACATTGGCTACCGCGCCATTCTTCGTACCGGCAATGGGCGTAAAGTTTTCGATCTTGATGGTACGCACCATATTGGTGTCCGCAGCCATCCGCTCGAACGTGTGGTCGCTGGCGCGGAAGTTTTGGTACTCGGCAATTGCAGTAGATCCGCGTAGGAATTCCTGAGCGCGCGGTGCATTGATGTTGACCGTCGTGTGCTGGTTGATGGTCAGCATGTCTTCGATCCAGCGCCGCACGAAGAACGACTCATTGGCCCAGGCGGGCTCGAAATGCTCCGACATCTGCTGCCGCGGTGCCGTTACCTCGCCCGTCGTAGTGTTTACGTTGACGACGTATGGAACCACCTTCTTCAGAGGCATGGCCAACATGAGTGCGGCAGACGCGGTAAGCGCAGCGCCGCAGGACAGGATGACTGCGCGCTGCAGTCGGCGATTAACGCCCAGGAGCGTTTCCCTCATGTCGAACTCTGCTCTTGCCACAGAGGACATCGGCGAGAGATCGCCGAGAGCGGGCTTCGCTTCGGCTTCTTTCCGCGACAATACGGGCTCAATGTCGACGACGTTGCCTGCATTACGGCCGGCATTGTTGCCAGGCGACGCCTTCGTCTTCTTGTTGCCAAAAAAAACACGCATAGATAACTCCTCAAGTCTCAAAGAATCGGTGCGGCGCGCTCGCAACGGCGTCGGGTCGCTCGCCGAGCGATGACAACCATCTTAGGACGGTGTGCTAGTATTAACTCGCGCAACACATCGTAGATCAACATGGTTGCTACATAACGAAAGGAAACTGAGCCATGAACCATCCGAGCCAACATCGCATGCGAGCCTTGTTGCACCGGGAATTTCTGGAAACCATCGGCACCGCGCTCTCCGATGCGGGCGGCTTTGCACTTGCGTGCGCCTTGCCGCTGGCCCTGACCGTCGGCCCGCTCGCCGACCTCTTTCTGGCCAATGAAAAGCACTCGCCGTGGTTGGTCGTGGGCGCCCTTTTCACGGGTGCGACCATGTTCCTGGTCATGGCGTCTTTCGCGACCCCTATGCAGACGCGCGCGGGCAGTCTGGTGCGACGCCTCATCATGCTTGCGGGGTTGGCCATCGTGTGCGGCTACATCGGCCTTGCGCGCCATGCACCCAAGCCGAACACACTGAGCGAGATGGTCCAGTCGATTTTTGTCATGGGCGTGTTCGGCATGTTCCTGCTTGCCGTTGTCAGCTACTACATCCTGCGTGCCGCCGAGAAAGTGTCGAGCGCTGGCGCGCACCTGATGGCCGACCGCCGCACTTAATCGCTTGACAGCGACGCCCTGCGCGCGCGCCATCACGAATTGGCCTCGCCGTCGTTCGCAGCCGGTTGGTTGACCTTTGCACCCTGGCCGGTCTTGGGGAGGCTGACAGGCGCAGCGGCCGAACCGGACTGAGTGGCTGACGGTGCTGCCCCTCCCTGCTGTAGGCGCGTATGCACGTTCTTCAGGTACTTTCGCCCGGCCTTCATTGAAACCGCGCCACCAACGACTGCGGCGGCGGTTGCCGGCCCGCCAGCGATGGCTGCCGCGGCGAGTGCGGTTTTAACGGCCGCTTTGCCGAGTGCCTTGCTGCCATCCTTGGCGGCCGCCCCCCCGACAGCCTTTGCCGTGCTACCAAAACTGCCAGCCCCCGCTGCGCCTGCGGCAGTGTTGCCAGCCATTGCCCCGCCAGCTGCGACGGCTGCGCCGGCGGCTCCTGAAACATTCGTGGCCGAGACCGCGCCTGCCTGATTCGACAGGTTCGCCGAACTGCTCGAGGCTGCGCCACCTGCGCCGGCCGCTCCCCCGCCGCCAGATCCACCGCTGCCGCCACCGGGAGCTCCACCTGCGGACTGATTGCTTCCGCCTTCCTTGTCACCATTGTTTTTCTTTCCACCGCCGCGCATTGCACGCAGGGCTCCGCCCATTGCCGCGCCGGCGAGGAAGCCGCCACCACCGATATGCGGCCCGCCAATCAGCGCCGCGCCGAGATGTTCAGCCTTGAACACCATGAAAGCGAGGAAGAGAAGGCCGAGGCCGGTGACAAACATCTGCTGGATGGCGCCTGCCAACGTGGCGCCCTGCATGCTGTGCAGGCTCTGCATGTTGCTGGCGAGTCCAGCAATCATGTTGTTGCTCAGCTTCAGGAACACAATCGCCACGGCGAAGCCCATCCCGGCGGAGAGCATGTATTTGAGCCAGTTGGTTGCCAGTGAGGACAGTGGCTCCCACGGCAGCCAGGCAATCAGAATCGGCCCGAAGATGATGCCAATGGACATCATCAGCAGCGTCCCATAGATCGTGAGCATGGCGGCCAGTGACAGGATGAGAGCCGGCAAGTCAATCAGGAAGATGCTCAGCGCTCGCAAGAACAGGTTGGTCAACAACCCGCCCAGGTCAAAGATGGATGACGCCGCGCTCGGCGCCGTCTTAGGCGGCGTTTGGGCGTTGCCATCGTTGGCGGGCAACGTAATCAGCGGGTCGCCGGCGAAGATCGGATCGGCGTTTGTAGTCGCAGTGGTCGCGTCGGACGTGCCTGTTCCGCTGTCGGTAGACGATCCGACGCTGTTCGCGGCATTTAACAAGCTCGCGACCGCCGTTTTCACGACGTCGGTTCCACCGCCGTAGCCGAGCGCACTCGGGATTTCCTGCTGGAAGAAATTCGATAGGGTCGAGGCTGTAGATTGCCAACTAGCCAATGCCGCCAGGGGAATCGACGCAACCAGCAGGAGGCGAATCGTGGATGCCAGAAAGTCTTGCGCGCCACCTTTGACCCAGAAGGCCAGAAGCGCCGATAGCAGCGGCAGCAGGAAGGCGATCGCCAGCATGGTTTTGCCCAGGCCAACGAGCGTCGTTGACATGCTGCTGGCCTGATCGAACACTCCGGACAGTAGCGTCGCCAAACTACTCCAGTTTGCAATCGCAGACATTCGAATCCCTCAAAACAGGTGACGCAGACCGAAAGCGATCGCGACGCCGTACAGCGTGATCGCTCCCAAAATCACAACCAGCCAAAAAGCCGGTCGAAGGTAAAGCTCGCGCAGTGCCAAATAGGCGAGCGCGAGGCGCAATGACTCCTTGCGCCGCTTTCCGCGCTTCTCATAGAAGCGGATCGTGCGGTCCTCGCTGCCGCCTGCCTCGATCTGTATGGCGGCTTGGCGGGCCGCCCGCAGGACCACTTTTGCCTCATGCGTCGTACGGCATAGCCAGCCGACCGCGACCTTTTCCGGTCCTCTCACAGCTTGTTTGCCCCGGTGAGGTTGATCTGGGTCGGATCGGGCAATTGCAGATCCTGCGCAGATTGCTGTGCTGCGGCTTGTCGCGATTGAACGAAGTTTTGGTATTTGGTCTGTGCGGCGGTAGCCCTCGCCTGCATGTCGTTGGCGTCGTTCTGGGCTTTCATCGAGGCCATGGTGTTGGCCAGCTGCATCTCACGCAGGACTTGCAGATTCGTTGCTTGTTGCTGCGCGCCAAGAGAGAGCACCTGCTGCAGTCCTTGGACCTGACCGGTTACGCCAGGTATTGCGGCAACCGACTGCTGGAGCGCCGTTTGCTGCTGGTTTGCGTTCTGCAACGCGCTCATTTCGCCCTGGTAAATGGTCTGGTACGCCCCGCCCAAGCGCTGGGCAGCGTAGGCCTGCGTCTTCAGGTACTGCATCGGGCTCATGCCGGTGTATTGCACACCGTCTTTAAAGCTCTGCATCTGCGACTGCAGATACTGGTAGGCCTGCAAGGTATTGTTGACCTGGCTGTACAGCCCCATCATCTGGTTCAGCTGATCCATCGGCAGCCCAGAGAGGTTCGCCAGGGTCGACGGGTCCAACTGCTGGAGGCTTTGCTGCAGAGACATCGCCGACTGCAGCGTATTGCGCACCGTGTTGAGCGTGTTGGATGACTGCGTTATGAGCTCAACATGGTTCAGCAACTGCGTGATTTCTGTAGAGCCGCCGGTGCCGGCGACACTACCTGCGCGCGCGTTTAGCGAGACCGCGGCGAACAGCGAGATAAGGGCGATAGCGGCTTTACGCATGCGCATGATGTACTCCTCAGGTGTTTGCCAGCGCCGAGAGATAGCGCTCTTTCCAGGCGGGGTCAGCGGGGTCATAAGTGCGTTCAAGCACCGATTGCGACTGCACGTCACTGCGCAGGCAGTTGACGATTTCGGGTGGAAACTGTGCCTGCATCACTCGGAAGAAACCGGTCTGCGGCTGGAAGACGCAGTATTCGCGGCGCGGCGCGGCGCCGGCGATGAGTTCGATCTGGGTGTTGTTCAGACCGAATGCCTCCCGGTACTTGCTGCTGAGCTCCGGGCGGATGGCCAGGCGGTTCGGCAGGAAGATAATCGTGGCGACGTTGTCGCGGATCGAGGCAGCCAGCTGAGGCTGATGCAGGAAGGTTTCGGGCGACTGGGCCGTCATGACAAGAAATGCGCGCTTCTTGGCCAACGTCATCAGGTAGTCGCGCGCCTTGGCCGCAAAACGAGGATCGTCCAGGAGGAAGCCAGCCTCTTCGAAATAGATCATCGTCGGGCCGAGCTCGTCTTCCTCACGGTCCATCAGGAAGCGCTCGATCCTGTAGAAGGCGTATTCCGAGTACGCCGAGACCACATCGTTCAAACCGGCTGCCAGGAGCGATCCGACCTCGGTAGTGGTAATGCGCGAGATCGAGAACTCATCCTCAGCATGGTCGAAATACTGGCCGTAGGCGCCGCCTTCCACCCACGGGTGCAGCCGCGCGCGTAGGTGTGAGGGCAGCTGCGACATGAGTGTCGAGAGCCGCGCGCCACTCACGCCACCGACACGCTCCAGGGCGGAGTGCAGGTCATTGACATCCTGGGTGCTCAACTGGTCGCCACGCAGGCCGAGCAGTCGGTCCAGCCAGCCAACGAGCCATGAACGGCCGTGTTCGGTCGTGGCCATGCTCACGGGGTTCATGCGCAAGCCGTTGCCGCGCGCCGGGTCCAGATCGATGTGCACACCGTCGAGCAGCAGGGTCTGCGGCTTGCAAGACAGATCCTTGTCGATGTTGAAGATCCGGCTGTTGCGGTACTTGAGGAACTGCGCCTCCAGGAACATCTGGAACATCGTCTTGCCATTGCGAGACGGGCCGACAAGCAGCGTGTGGCCAAGTTGCCCCACGTGGTAGTTGAAGTATTGCACCGTCGCGTAGCGCGAGCGCAGCGTAGCGTTAGGCGGTGTTGGCTGTCCGTCCTCGTCGATCGATGGGTGATGTTGGCTGCCGGAAAAAAGGGAAATGATGGGCGACACGTCGGTCATGTTCGAAGCCTCGCCGAAGTGCCAACGCACCGGATCGCGTACGTTGCCCGGCACGCCCACGCAAAGGCCCGCAAGCGCGCCTTCCCTCTCGCGGATGAAGACGATGCCCGACGCCTCGAGCGTACGCGAGACAATATCCATGCGGAGCTCCAACTCGTCGGGCGTGTCCGCGTAGACCGCGATGGACGCTGCCAGCGCCCCGAACCGCCCGACACGCCGCTTGGCATCGTCCTTGAGCGCCTTGGCTTGGGCGCCGATGCTAGTCTTGGGCGTATCGTCGCCGTCGATCGCATCCTGCGGGGCTGCTGCCATGCGGACGAGCTTGCGTAGCTCCATTGCACGCATCTCGTCGAAGGTGCGTGCCGAATCGAGGAACGACACTGCTTCGGCGACGGAATAGGATCGCCACGCCGCGGCAATGCGCAGCCGCATGGGCAGCGCCAGAAGCGGGTTGAGTACCTGCATCGAATTCGCTGGCGGCACGGTCTTCAGTGTGAACACACCGACGTACTGGCGCTTGACGCCGTCCATCACCAGATAGTCGGCAAACCGGTTGTCGATGAAGGAATCCGACAGCTGGGAGTCCAGGTATTCGTCGGGATGGGCTGCCACCGGAGCGCGCGGATTGACCGACAACGACGCCTTGAGGAAGCCCAGCAGATCCGCGCCTGCCAAGCGGCGCATGCCAAGATCGGGCAGCGCATGGTCGATGGCCGGCACGATGGTCGACTCGAAACGGTGCAGGGCGAGTTCCAGGTCGGCGCGGTTCGAGAAACCTAGTTCCTGCCCGCGCTTGAATTTGGTCTTGAGCGCATCGATGAGCGCCAGCGGCAAGCTTCGGCCGGCATCGAGGGATGCTCGAGCGGCCTCTCCCAGTGTCACCGCATTGCCACGGGTAGGCATCGAGACAGCCAGGGTATGGCGGTTGATGTACAGGTTTGTCGAGGTCAGGTGCTCCTGCCAGCGCTGGTCGATGTACGCCGCCACGTCAACATCAAAGCTCGCCGATGGGTACGTTGTGGCCTGCTCGCGCTCAACGATCGCCCAGACCGTAGCGCCGTCCTCGGCCACGCGGCGCAGCGCGCCGTCCAGCTGCAGGCCGGCGTTCTCCAGCGCATCGACCTCGTTGGACTCGATGTCAATGCCGGTCATGTCCCACGCGGACAGCAGGGAGGAATCCTTGCACGTGACAACGCGCGCGGCGTTATCGGCGAGGAACAGCCACGGCAGCAGTTCAGATGTCGTGTTTTGGGGCATCGCTCAGAACCAGTTGCGCCGCCCGAAGCCGGGCGGGCGTGGGAAACGCAGGTTGGGAAGCGCGCAGTACGCCGGCGAGTACCGGTCGCGGTGCGCCCGGTGGCGCAGATAGACGCGCAGGAAGAACGGATCGCGCAGGCCTGGACCGCGCAGGAACATGATGACCAGTGCCGGCAGGATCAGGACTTGCGGCACGCGGTACATCAGCGCGCCGAAGCCGAAGAACAGGCCGACACCGACGACGATCTTCCATTCGACGCCAGCAATCGTCTTGGGCGTGTTGACGCCCTCGCAGTCGTAGGATTGGCGCATGCCTGATCAGCAGGCGACGGCCGGCAGGCCGATCAGCTGCGGCAGCGTGAAGATGTTGATCAGCAGAGCCAGCGCAACGCCGGTGCGCAGCAGCCAGACCATCACGCCTTCCTTGTTTTCATTGAGCATCCACAGCAGCACCATCACGCCCAGTGTGAGCAGGAAGACCACCGACAGCACCTGCGAGTTCGAGCCGACGAACGGCTTGATGAAGCCGCAGATGCCGGCGACGATGCCGCTGGCCACGCCGCTGGAACCATTGCCGTTGAATTGCGCCCACGAGGCGCCAGGCAGGGTGGCGAGCAACAGGGCCGGAAAGAGAACGCGCTTTTTCATGGAAAGACCTCAGGTGGAAGATGCCGCGTAAACGCGGCGGATGCGGTACTCACCGCGCTCGTCGATCCCGTCGAGGCCGATGACCTCGCGGGGGCCACGCACGCCATCCACCCGCGCCTGGAAGACGACGTAGTGGATTGCTGACGCGATCTGGGCGCGCATGTCGCGCAGCGGCAAGTTGGCCGCGTTCGGGGACATACGCATGAGAGATTCAAGACGCTGAAGTGCCAGGGAGGCGGAGTCGGCATGCAGCGTGCATAGCGAGCCGCCGTGGCCAGTGTTCATTGCGTCCAGGAAGTCGTAGGCCTCCGGGCCGCGAATTTCGCCAACGATGATCCGATCGGGGCGCGAACGCAGGCAGGTGCGGATCAAGTCGCGGATCCCGATGCCATGCGCGGCGTTTGCTTCCAGCTGAACGACGTTCGGCTGGTCCAGCACGATCTCGTTGGTGTCCTCGCAAGTGATCACGCGATCGTCGGGGGAGACCTCAAGCATGCACGACGACAGCAGCGTGGTCTTACCCGACCCGGTGCCGCCGCAAACAATGATGTTGCGCTGGGCCTGCACCGCCCACCGTATAAATTCCAGCAGCCCCCGCCCACCCTGGGAAGCCTGATGCTCGAAATCTTGCTGCGCGGTCATACCGTGCTCGGTTTGCTGGCCAGCCGCCCCGCCGCCCGGTAGAAACGCACCGCTCTGCACATATTCATCCAGGCGAAAGCGCCTGGATGCGTGCTTTCGGATGACGAGCATCGGGCCGTGAATCGACACTGGTGGGAGTGCCGCCGCGACCCGTACGCCGGCCAGGCGAGCATCCATCAGCGAACCGACGTCCTTGTCGTTGAGCATCATGATTGCGCGGATAGAGGCATCCACCGCCATCTGATCGACGCGTGCGTCCACCATCGCCATGCGACCAGCCCGTTCGATGAAGACGCGGATCTCGCCGTCTGCCGTCGGGTTGAGCATGATTTCGGTGACAGTCGAGTCATCGAGATATTCGCGCAGCGCAGACAGCCGATCCCACAATAGCCGCTGCGCCTCTTCAACCTGGCTTGCCCATGGGCGCTTCATTGGTTGGCCCCGCCTCGATTGTCCTCGGCAGTGCGAGTCCGCAGACGCGCGTAGTCGGCGGCATAGAACGAATTCCAGACCCACTGCCGGCATGTTTGGAAGCCGGTATCGAACTTGGATTCCACTGCCTGTGCGGAGCCGGGGGAAAAGATTCGCACTCCGCCAATAACGACCTTCGCTGGCCACTGGAACAATGGCGCGCACGTCCTGTTGATCCTCTCCAGCGGATCACCGGTCAGGAAGAGGTAAATCAAGTACAGGAAGGCAAGCGTGGAGACGATGCCCAGAACCGGTTTGGAGGGATTGAGTTGCATGTACTCGGGACAAACAGGCGTGTCCTGCTGTCAGACGTGTGGTTGTCTCTTTTCGAGAGGCGGCATAACTAGAATTATGCTAGCACGGCAATGCTAAGTAACGCAACGAAGCCATATAATGTCTAATCACATTTCTTCGGAATACCAGTTATGCACGGCTCTTCAATCAACGTCGCGTCCCTGCTTTTCTACGGATTTTTCGTCCTGCTGGCGTTCCTGGTACTGCCTCCGCTGCGGGCCATCCTCGTGTGGATGTTCAAGGAGTTGTCGCCGCACTCGGCCCTTTGGGGGCACGTCAAGAGCCTTCTGCACTTGCTGTGGGAGGCGCACGCGACGGTTCTGCGCAATCTGCAGCCGCGCGCTAAGGTGCTCATGGAGCTCGATCGCAAGCGAACGAGCTATAGCGAGGACATATGAAAAAGCCGCGCGGTTTTCAGGCCGCGCGGCTTTGGGTTCGACTGCCAGGTGCTCGTCAAGCTGCCAGTTCTGGCATCTCCTGGACATCCTCCACTGAACTGACCGTGACTTCGTAGCCCTCCGAATTCATCGCCTTCTCGAGGAAATTGGCCGGCAGGTTTGAACGCAGCACTGTTACCCAGCGCCCATCTTCCTGACGAGCGCTGTCGACGATTACGACGTGGAATTTCTTGCAGATGTCGTGGGGCTGCAGTTGCACTGCGCTCCAGACAAGTACCGTGTCGCTCAACTCCATCATGCCGGCGTCAGCAAGCACCTGCATGCCGGTGCGCCAAATGGTGCTGACAATGTAGCTCAGGCGCTCGACCAGCATTTGCGCTGCCGCGTCATCCTCCAGAGCCTGTCGCATCCAGTGCGCGTCGAACGGGGCTTCGTTGAAGACACGATCGAACAACGTGCGCCGGCCTGGCAGCGTGCGAATGATGTCGGCCGGCAAACCGTCGTAGGCGTGACTGATCTCCATCTTGAGCGACTGAGCGTCGCCGAACACTGCCGACGGCGGCATGATCAACCCAACGCGGACCTCGCCTGGCGTCATTCCACATGTGATGGCGCCAACCTCCTCATGACCGGGGATTTGTCCCTCGGCGTAAAAGGAGGCGACTTCCGGGCGGCACTCGACAACATGCAGTGACGGGGTCGCACGATCCATTGCGTAGAAGGAGACGTTCAACGCCCCATCGACTGGGGAACGCAAACGCTCGAAGGCCATCGTGCAGAGATCGGTAAAGCTGCGCATGGTTGTCTCAGGAAGAAGTTGGTTGATCTTGGCGCCCATTGTAGGACGAATTTTGGTTAAGTTGCACGCATTGGTCATGTAGCAACATAGTTATCTAGTAATTGCTTATCCAATCACGCGTTGCGTACCTGTTTCTGCGGGCGACTCAGCGTCCCGTCGGCTTCACCTGTCTCACACGCCATTCGCTCCGTCGGGCCTGAAGCGCAGGTAGGTCCGCATCGACCCAGTTCCATCCAGCGCCAACTTGGTACACCTCGACACGTTTGCCCTCGATGGTGATCTGCTGTACGCCTATAGTCGTTGCCGCGCCAGAGTCCTCGAACACACTCACGGCGTACGCGGCCTCGTCGAAGATCACTTTGCCCCGCATCAGGCGCACAATCTCCACCACGGAATCCTTCGGAAATAGCGGCTCGGCCCAATTGAGCCCCTTCGCGTACGCAAGGATTCGAGGGCATCCCTCGAGCCAATCGCCGGACACGAAACACCCCCGATAGGGCGTAGATGCGTCTGAAGTTGCCTGAGCGTTGTACTGGCGGCCTGTGGTCGGGCTTTTGCTCATGATCGTTCTCAGACTGCGAACAGTCGGCTGCGGCGCTCGGCGCGCTCTTGTGCCTCGATCGTGCGCGTCGCCAGCGGATTTGCACGCAGGCGTTCGATGGGGATCTCTTCCCCTGTGAGTTCACAGATCCCATATTCCCCGCGGCGCAAGCGGACCAGTGCTGATTCGACCTGGCCAAGCCGCTTGGTCAGCGCGGCCTGAGCAGTGAATCTCGCTTCATGCTCTGCGCGCATTGTTGCGAGGTCTGCTTCGTCACCGTATGCCAGTTCGGTATCGCTCGTAGGGCTTGCCAGTGCGCGAAGATCGGCCTCAATCTGCTCACGCATGGTCTTGAGCGTGGTTGTCGCCCATTTCGCCGTGCTCTCCCAATCATCAGCGGACTGAGCCGGGGAGCCTGCGAGTTCGGGCGCTCGCTCCGCGTCTGGCATGGGCGACGAGGAGGTTTGTGTGGAAGGCTCTTCCATGGCGGATTCCTTGCTGGATGACTGAGAGAGGTTGGCGATCATGTCGTGTCGACCGCCTGGCAACCCAGGCGGGCTCCCTTGAATGGTTTACTTGGACTTCGCCTTGGTGGGTGCCGGCATGGCATCACGCAGGGCCTTGGCTGCGCGGAAGCGCGGCGTCCAGCGCGGCGCGATTTCAACCTGCTCGCCGGTACGCGGATTTCGGCCAGTGCGTCCGTCACGCAGAGAGCGTGAGAACGCGCCCAAGCCAGGCAGCCCCGCCTCATCACCGCGCGCGACGGATTTGGTTACGGCATCAACGAAAGACGCGAGCACTCGCTCAACGGTCGCCTTGCTTTCGCCGCTGTGGGCTGCGATTTCGATAACGAGCTCAGCTTTGGTAGTCATGCAGATTTCCCGGAGAATCAGGCAGCGGATCCAGACGCGATTGCGGGCTCCGCTGCCGAGCGCCCACAAATCGACAGCACCTGTGCGACCACCCCTTCGAGGTCATTGCGCACCTGCGCATGGAAAAACCGCAGCACCCGCCAGCCGTTGGCCACAAACGCGTTCTGGCGCTCACGGTCTTTCTGGAAGGCCTGCTTGCTGCGGTGATATTGGAAGCCGTCGAATTCAATGACCAGATTGGCAGATGCGATAACGATGTCCGCCCGGTATCGCCGCCCTGCGATCAGTCCTGACACCTCGGTTTGCACGGCCTCGTTGCCAAGTCGCGCCCGTAGGGCATCGGCCAGACGTGACTGCGGATCGAATGGGTCCGAACCCGCACGGCGCGGCTGCTTGGGCACATCCAGACCAAGCCTGATCGCCGCCGACGCCGGCAAGCGCAGAGTCCGGCCGGACTGGCGCAAGAGATCCCGCACGGCAGAGACTGGAATGTTCATTTGGGGAAAAAGAGGCGCGCGCCCTGTCCAAAGCGCGCGCTTAACCGGAACAGGGCGCTGGGTGCGCCGGGGGGAGTTCCAGGGGGTCTCTCGTGTCGCTGACGCGAGCAATGCAAATCATGTGTTTGTGCCCCTCGGCTGCATTCCTGCTGCGCGTTTGACCGGCGGGCCGCCGGGGTCAATGCTCACCTTGAGTTTGGACGCGGTTTATTGACCGCTTCCCCCAATCACCCGGAATCGAACCGAGCTCCCTTCTCACCAGACCTCGACCAACGAGCCGGAATCGAACCGACCTTTTGCAAGGATCCTCTGGGGAAGGTCCTTGAAAAAGGCCCCGAAATTCGGGGTAACCCATCTGTTTGGGTCAATGAGGGTAAGTGCAGGTGTTACAGATATGTACTGTATCAGCACATATCAAGTTGCGCAACATATTAGTTTTTTGCGTAAGAAACAGACCTGTACCAGTGAAGCACCTGCGGCACATAGTCCTGTGTCTCGCGGTAGGGAGGAATGCCGCCATAGCGCGACACCGCGCCAGGACCGGCGTTGTAGGCGGCCAAAGCCAGACCGACATTGCCGTGATAGGCCCGCATGAGGTTGGCCAGATACCAGATTCCGCCCCACAGGTTCTGCGCAGGGTCTCGCGGGTTGACGCCCAGACTGCGCGCCGTTGCAGGCATGAGTTGCATCAGGCCGATGGCGTTAGCACCTGAAACAGCCGCAGGCTGGAACTTGCTCTCCTGGTAGATGACTGCGACGACCAGGCGGGGATCGATTTGCGCCTTCGCTGAAATCCAGTTGATCGCCGGCATCCACGGCTGAGCCAGTTGGAGGATTTTCTTGTCGGTCTCCGTCTTGCCAATGACCGTCTGCATTCGCTGGGTGTAAGCGAGGATCCATGTCCCTGCGACAACGCCTGAGCAGTCGTCTGTCCTGACTTTCTGCTCATCAAATCCATAGCGCGAAAGGTAGGGCAACCACCCCTGAGGGATGCCCATCGGGCCGATCGCGCCGGGCTGTTTGGTGCCCGAGTCAATAACATGCTCAATAGTTGCCACAGGGATGCCGTAATTACTGGAGGCGGCGAGTATGCAGGCGCTCAGGGCAATTGCTGGCATCGTAACAATGAATGGTTGTCGTTGCGCGTAATTGTACGACACAATGAAGCGTTGACAACTTTACGATAGCAGTCAGTGGATTCGTGCTCGGCGCTTTAGCCGCCAGGTTGTCGCCATTGGAGCGTTAGTCTCCATCAACGATCGAAACAGGAAAATTCAATGCTCAAAAAATTGGCACCGTTGGCTCTGGCGCTCCTCGCGCCCATCTCGGCACAGGCATGTCGGTATATGGTCCAAGTCTATGGCGAGGGCGATTCATCATGGTTTAGGGAAGTCGTGACGGAGGAGTTTTGCCACAGGTATCCGCACGGCAAATACGAGATTGTGGTCTTCAACAACCAGTTTTCATTCCCAGAACAGGCCGTCACGACAGCAATCGCATACGTGTCGCCAGTGATGAAGAACTCTGACGCGACTAGACCTGTCACCACGCGATACTCAGGTGTCTCCCTGGGCCCAAACCGTGATCGCGCGGTGTTGGTCAAACGCGCGTCGATCATTGCCGTGCAGAATTTGATGGACCATGAGGCTCCTGATCAAGCACCGGCCCCAGTAAATAGCGTTTCACAGGCGCCCAGTCCTGCTGCGCTCAACTATCCGGTCACGTCGCGCGTTGCACAGCCTGAGGCACCAGCTGCTCTGCCGCTTCCTGGCCAGCCGGGATACGTAACGACGTTCCCTGAGGCCGCCAAAATGACGGGCAGCGGCGGCGCACCCTACTGATATGGAGCCGGCCTTTCTCCCGATGCGCAACGCCCCGCCGCTCTGCTCGGGAGAGAGGTGCCAGATTGCCTGCATGACGGCCTGAATAAAGCTGGCAGCCAACGCAAGGCTTCCTTGACCCGCGCATGGGTTTCCTATCTCGCTTCGAATGATTGCCGGTCTCCGGCGCCGCCACCACGCGGGCATACTTGCAGCCCACTTCTCAGCTGGCACATGAAGGCCCCCACTGGCGAAGCGCCATTCGGCCTCCCCGCCTGTCCTGAAACCCCCCACACACAGCGCACTGCGGCACCCTTAGCCCCCCCGACGCCCTTCGGGCGGGGGGCAGAAAAGGCGCATGCGCGCCAAGGGGAGGCGCTGGGCGCCATCGTTTCGGCTGTGCCGATTGTTCCGGCTGCGCCGATGGGGCGCTCGCTCCGCTCGCTTCAAAACGCCCTGCGGGCGAGACGCGCTGCGCGCGCACGCCCTTCGGGCGGCCTGCGATGTGGTTGGGGGACACCCTTCCCTCTCCCCTCTCTTGTGCGTGATCTGGCGCCCGAGCGCGCCGGTCGTCACCGATGGTGCCGACCTTACCCGCGCCTGCGCGGTGCCTGCCTTTGCTGGCCGGCTGGTTTTTTCCCTCTACTGTTCGACAACCACTCTCGAACCATTATCGGCGTCCCATGGGGGGATGCCAGACAAAACATAACTTTGAACGGGTGGAGAAATGAAGAAATTCAACCAACTTTGGAGGGTTGCCTTAGTATTTTTTGGCGACAGTGTCGGGGCCTTGGTGGTCTTCGCAATCATGCTGGGAGGCGTGCGCGGGCTGCACTTTCTGGGGCACGCAATTGCTAACGGCTTGCCGAGCGCTTACTTGCTGTTCGTGGATGCCCTGGAAGCGATTGCCTTCGGTGCGGACTTCTATGTCAGCATGAGCTGGGTCATTTTGAGTGGTGCCAAAGCTATCAAGGAAATCAAAAACATCCTCGACGAGGCGTGAACTCGCCTAATTTATCGGGGATGCCCCGCGTATCCCCTTGGAGTGATCCATGGACACAACGCTCGAACTGATCAAGATCGGATCAAAAGCCTTCTGGCAAGGCTTCACAGAGACCCCAGCCGGCATGATTGCCATGCTGAAGGGGGCATGGCAGGCCGGAATGGAATTTGGCCGCAAGCACTGATCGCAAATCTGTACACCACACCCGCCTCGCGTCATCAGACGCCGGCGGGTTTTCGTTTTACGGGACCGTGCGGGACGTCTTGGTCAACGTACCAAGAACTGCCTGACACTAAATTACCAAATCGCATAAGCGGCGCGGCTTTCATTACCCATAGCCCATCATCGGGGGGGGTAGCCGGATCTTGGCATGGCCTCATCCCAGGCCGACATGCCGTTTTTCTCTTCCCCGTACGCAACAACCACTTGCGAACCCAAGAGGCCATCCCATCCCGGGGCGGCAATTGGGGCAAGAGGGAGGTGCTACGCACAATGACGAATCACAATGGATTGGTCAAAGAGCAGTTGCTGCACATGCTTTTCGGGACTACGATTTTCCTGGTGCTCGGCGGAATTGCGGTGGGTCTTGACCTTGCAGCGGCCTGGGTGGCTGCATTGCATGTCAGTGAATTTACCCACAAAGCCATCGAGTTGACGGCACATGCTATGCTTTTGCTTGACCTGACGCTGTTCGCTCTCTATTTGGGGCGAACGAGTGTTGGGCTGGTCAAGGAGATGTTCAAATGAAATCCCAGATCAATGTTCGTCGAGTGTTTCGCGACAGCTTGCGGATGTACTTCGCGCCGCTCACCGGGGCATTCAAGGGAATCCGCGCTGAGTTGCGCCGCACGGATAGGGAGATTGCGCTGCATCGCTCCCAGGAATCGCGGGAAGACCGCAAGTCGGCGCACATTGCCTGACCGCTGAATTTTGCACACCACATCACCCGCCGAGAGTCGCAAGACTCCGGCGGGTTTTCTCTTTCGGGTCTCCCGTCAATCGAAAATGCCCGCCGCGGCGCGCGCGAGCCGCGCTTGCGGCTCTGGGGTCCTGTGAATCAGGACTCCGCGTCCTCGAACGCGTTCCGACCTGCGAAGTTCTCGAACTTGGTATGTTCGCCCAGGAACGTGAGGCGTACGGTGCCGATGGGGCCGTTGCGCTGTTTGCCGATGATGATTTCGGCGGTGCCCTTGTCCTGGGAGTCCGGGTTGTACACCTGATCGCGGTAGATGAAGAGGATGACATCGGCGTCCTGCTCGATGGCCCCGGACTCACGTAGATCCGACATGACCGGCCGCTTATTCGGCCGCTGCTCAAGGCTGCGGTTCAGCTGCGACAAGGCGATCACTGGACAGTTGAGCTCCTTGGCCAGGCTCTTGAGGGAACGGGAGATTTCCGAGATCTCAGTTGCGCGGTTCTCGCCATTAGACGATCCCGACATCAGCTGCAGGTAGTCGATGATGATCAGGCCGAGTTGGCCGCTCTGGCGCGCCAGGCGCCGGGCCCGCGCGCGCAACTCCATTGGGTTGAGCGCGGGGGTCTCATCGATGAACAGCTGAGCGTCACTCATTTTGCTGATGGCGTGCGTCAGGCGGGGCCAGTCATCGTCACGCAGCCGGCCGGTACGCAGCCGGTGCTGATCCAACCGGCCGACAGATCCCAGCATACGCATGGCCAGCTGCGTGCCCGCCATCTCCATCGAGAACACGGCAACTGGCAGGCCTTGGTCGACCGCCACGTGCTCGCCGATATTGAGCGCCAGGGCGGTTTTTCCCATGGATGGGCGTCCGGCCACGATGATGAGGTCACCCGGCTGCATGCCGCTGGTCATCCGATCGAGATCGACAAAGCCAGTGGCGACACCCGTGATGTCGGTCTGACTGTCGCGATGGTAGAGATCGTCAATTCGCTCGACCACCTGCGTGAGCAATGGCTGGATCTCAAGGAAGCCCTTCTGACCGCGCGAACCCTCTTCGGCGATTGAGAACACCTTGGTCTCGGCCTCGTCCAGCAGCTGGCGCACGTCGCGCCCCTGCAGGTTGAAGGCGCCGGCGGAGATCTCATCCGCCACGGTCACCAAGCGGCGCAAGACGCTGCGATCGCGCACGATCTCGGCGTAGCGGCGAATGTTGGCCGCACTGGGCGTGTTCTGAGCGAGCGCATTCAGATATGGCAGACCGCCCACATCCTCAGCCTTGCCTGCGGCCTGCAGCATCTCGAAGACGGTGACGACGTCCGCCGGCTTGGCCTGCCCGATCAGCCGTCCAATGTTGTGGAAGATCAGCCGGTGGTCGTGCCGGTAGAAGTCCTGCTCATTGATGAAGTCGGCAATGCGGTCCCAGGCAGCGTTGTCCAGTAGCAGGCCGCCAAGAACTGATTGTTCGGCTTCCACCGAATGCGGCGGAACCTTCAATGCATCGAGTTGGAAGTCGCGCGATGTGTTCATTCACGGAATTATAAACACGCGCAACAAAAGAACAATATTTATCCACAGTTTTGGCGAACAAGTGGCCCCCACGAGAAGCAAGACCCGCGCCGCAGGCGGGTTCGACTGGGCTGCTTGAATTTTGGGCATCCGCCCTGAGCAGCATCGACGCGTCCGCTTTTTACGCTCGGCCCAAAGCAACTACTTGGGAACCCCCGGATTTCCCGGGACTTGAGCAAGGAGTTTTTCGTGGGCAACACCGAACTGAAGCAAATCATCCTCTCGAACATCGCAGCGCTCTCGACAGCAGAAGCGGTGCGTCGGCTGACCGGCGCGGTCATCGGCGAAGATGGCCAACCGGCTGCTGCACAACTGAAGATCTTCTATTCGGGCGGCGGCGACAGCGGCGGCATCGAAGAGGTGACCGTCGTGGGTAATGAGGGTGCGCTCCACCCTCTGTCTGACGCGATCGTCCAGGCGCAGTGCGAGATGACGGTTTGCTCAACCTGCTACACCTTTGACGCTGCGGGCAATTACGGAGCGCAAACAACTGTCGCGCAGAAAACGATGTCAGTTGAAGACGCAGCAGAGCACATCCTCAATAACCTAATCGAGCTGACTGACCGCTCCGGCTGGGAAAACGGCGATGGCGGCAGCGGCGAGGCCTACTTTGACCTGCAGACCGGCAAGCTCCTGTCCTTCGTACATACCGTGTACTACACGGAATCGGATACGACGGAGTATGAGCCGGACGAGTTGTTCGGAGTCGAGGAGGCTGCCACCGCGGGGGCAGAACAATGAGCGCCGCCCTCTGCACAGTCACGCCCAACCTGGCGCTCGGGGCCTTTCCCGGGTTTTCGGTGGCGCAGGCGATGCAGGCGGCCCAGTCACTGGCTGATGCCGGAGTGATCCGGCTTGACCACGTTCAGATCTGTCCGCAGAACGCGGGCACGCTGGACGTGGAATCGGCCAGGGCGCTGGCAGCTGCCTACCCGAATACGCGGTTTCGGCTGCACGCCAACGCACGCGTGGCGGGGTGGACATCGTTGGCAGACCTGAGCACGCTCAACCGGCACATGGATTACTACGTCGAATTGGGCAAGGTCAGCCGGGCGATGGGGGCCTGCGCATACACGGTCCACGCCGGACTGCGCCGCAATGCAACGCTGTACGACCTGGCGCGCAACGTCGACGTCCTATCCGACATCATGGGCTGCGACGTTGGTATCGAGGGCATGTACCCGCGCGGGCCGCACCCGGTCGGCGACGAGCACTATCTCGTGGCCACCTGGGCGGAATACGCGGCGCTGGCCGAGAGCGGGATCCCTTACGCCCTGGATCTGTCGCACCTGCAAATACTGGCGCACAAGTCGGGCTGCTGGGACGAGGGCCTGGTGCGCGATCTGCTTGCCAACCCGCTTTGCATCGAGATCCACATCTCGGGCAACGATGGCCAGCACGATCAGCATCGTTCGCTGACTGGAGACGAAGGCTGGCTTGGCCTTCTGGAACATGCGAATGAGCGTGCAGTCATCTTCACTGAAGAGAACCGCCGGGCGCCCGCGAATTCCGCACAGAACGCTTGATTCACCACTCCCCCGAGCAGCATCACGCTGCCGGGGGATTTCTTTCAGCCATACGACGCAACTACTCCCGAACACCGGCATTCCGCCGGCCCTTCAGGAGAGATTGATGAGCAACAACAAGTCCGAAATTCAGATCCGCCTTGAGCAGCAGCAAGCGGTGAAGCTGATGTCGACCATCGCCGATAACGCGCAGGGACTCCCCGTGCACCTGACCATCGAAAGCATCAATGGCGGCCACATCAGCCTTCCCATTCTGATCGATGGCAAGCCGAGCCTGCACGTCTTGCGCCTGGACGCCAACGGTGCCTGGTGGGTCGAGACGGTCCTGCCGGTCATGGAGGGATGCTGACATGGCGACCTACACCCACGCTTACGCCATTACGTTCGAAATCGATTCGCAGACCGAAGACGCGAGCGATGTGACACCGCAGCAGCTTGCGGCGGCGATCCGGGAGCGCGTCGGCAGCTGCGTGGATCACGGCAACTTGCTGGATGCCGTCGGCGCCCCGTATGACACCTTCGAGAAAAAGGAGGTATGACATGGCGACCACCAAGCAAATCCAGCGCATGATGCGGCATCCCGCCGAGTACATGCGCTTTCGGTCCACTGGCCAGTTGCCGAAGGGCATCGTGCCGAAATCGCCATTGCTGGACATCCTCACGCGCATCCCTTCGAAGGATCGTTGCAGGATGCTGGGCTTCGAGATCAACCAGGAGCTGGGTTACGCCGGCCGCCGGCGGTTTCAGACGGTTGAGCAGGCGATGCGCTGGCTCGCGCCGGACTCCGAGGTCTTTGGCTCCTTTCCGGCTGAAAGCTGGCGCATCAAGGGCTTCTGTGCACGACTGAGCTTCGACGATGTGGTGGGACACTGCGCCTGTGTGCCGGACGATGTCTTACTCAGGCACCGCTCTTGACCCGAACCGCCCTCCTGGATCTCCAGGTGGGCGGTTTTTCTTCGGCTGCGCCGCACAACTACCTCCTGAACCCCCGGGCATTCCGGGACCATCAGGAGATCACCATGGGCGCCACCATTTTCACCCGTCAACACATCGAAGTCCTGCCGCTGGCGGACCGCACCAATGCCTTTGTGCTCTGGGAAGAGCACTACGAAAGCAACGTCTATCCCCACAACCCACATTGGTCGTGCACTGGTTTCGGGCGCCGCCCCGAGGCACTGCGGACCATCTTTGCGCACGCGGCCGGCTGCGAAGGCGGATTGTTTCGTCCGCGCTCTGGGCCCTGCCGTCCCGAGAGCTACATCCGGCGCTGGCAACGCGCAGCGAAGCAGGCCAGCATTTGTCCGACGACGACAGTGCGCCTGGACCGCTCGATGAAACCGTTCTTCTGGAATGACGGGGAGGAGCGCGCGTTCGACAACACCATGTCGCAAGACGATCCGCTGGACGAAGCCAGGCGCGGCGCCTGGAACCAGGGGCAGACGATCGAGATCGAGTTGCCTGCGGAATTCGACGTGCTTGCCGCCATTGTCCGCTCCAAGCGGATCCCGGCGTGGCGCGTGTTCAAGTCTGTGCCGGACAGGCTTGGCTATCCCTACGACGCACAGGCCTCGCTGTTTCCGCACGGCGCGCGTAAGAAGGCAACCGAGACGTTCGCACCCCTGGTGCGCATCTCTCAGGCGTCGGACAACCTCTATGAGGAAGTCGAGCCGGGCAAGCTCGTGCATCGCGGCTACGCCTACTCGGCTGTAGCGCAGTTTGTGAAGGATGCAGCAGACGGGGAAATCCACCTCCCGGGCACCTTCCACAGCCGCATTGCTGCGTTCCGCAAGCACGCGCTCGAAGCAAGGGTGCTCGAGGCGACGACGCTGCTCATGCCGTTCGTACCGGAGGGCACGTTGCCCTACCCTGCGGCCGAAACGGCAAAGATGATCCAACGCTACCCGCAAGGCCTTCGCATGAGGGACATCGAAGTGGGTGCGAAAGATGACACGCACATGGCGATGTACGAAGCAGCGAATATCGCCGGTTACCAGATCGTCGCCTGATCTGGGATTTGCCCCAACCCGCTCACCACCCGAACAGGGTGGGAGCGGTTTTTTTCATGCGCGCGCACGACAACAACTCCGGAATCCCGGCAATTTCGCCGGCCCCTTCAAGGAGTCGTCATGCGTTACTTCACCATGCTTTTCACTCTGTCCCTGGCCTTCCTGACCGGTTGTGCGCAGATGCCACTGAATGTGGGCGCGCGGTATCCGTCCTCCGCCTCGATGTACACGCCGCAGCAGACGCAGCAGTTGCAGAACGTTCAGGTTGGCACCGTACTGTCCATCCGGCCGGTCACCATCACCGCCGACACGTCCGCCACTGTACCTACGGGTATCGCTGGCGCGGCCGCCGGCGGGTTGCTTGGCTCGCAGGTCGGCCGCGGTAACGGCAAACTCGCCATCGCGGCCGTCTCCGGTATCGCCGGATATGTTGCGGCGAGCCATGTCGCTCAGACAGCCTTCCAGCGCCATGGCAATCAGATCACCGTGAAGATGGACAACGGCCAGATGGTGGCTGTCACCCAGGCAGGTGACACGGACGTCGCCCTCGGACAACGCGTCCAGATCGTTGGCGGCAACTGGTTCGGCCAGGTGGCGAGAATCATGCCGCTTTGAGCCCCCAACCTGATCGCATCCCCGCACGGCCCTTTTCTGGGCCGGCGGGGATTGTTTTTGGGCCCTTCAAGCAAGGGCTGCGAAGTCGCCCGTTTTTTTCTCTTCTGACTGGACAACAACCAGTGAATCCAAGTTCTCCCTCTGAGGGTGCGGATCGCCTCGCGCCTGGCTGATCACCGGGACTACGCCACGAGGTTCCCAACTTGCACCCCCGAGCGTAGGGGGTATTGGAGGCATTCATGTCTGTTCAAACTGTTGCACGTCTGCTTGGCGAACCGGCTCGCTACACCGTCGCTATGCTCCCGGCTGCGCCGGACCTCATCTTGATGAGAGCACGTATCAGCCCTCGTTGGGCTCGCGGTTGCGCAGAAGAGCTCCGCAGGTCAATCCATTTCTATGGCGGCGCTGACCGTCATGTGGAAGATCTGTTGCGCTCTCTTGACAACCTGAGTACGGTGCCAGCCTTGCTGCGCACCCATCACTGACGACACAATCCCGCTCAGCTTCGGCTGGCGGGATTGTTTTTTTCTGCCGTTGCAGGATGACAGCGCCCAGCCCTACGCCGACCGCTTTGTCCGGGCGATGCTCGACAGGATTGGACGTGAGCGCTTCAGGCGGTAGCGCCGAGCTCAAACGCGGCTTCAAGGGCGGTGAGCAGCGCGACGCGGGAACGTTCGTGCTCGGTCTCCCGCCGGGCTATCGCCGCGGAACTCTCGGTGACGCGTGCCAGACGGATCTTTACCTTGTCGTTGGCGTACTTCTCCGCCAGCGCCATGATTTCCTCGATCGGGCCGGGAGCGCGTTGTCGAGCAGGTTCGTCTGCCGGTTTGCCGGTCTTACACGCATTCATGGCGCGAACGATTTTCGGATGTCTAGCCAGCATGTCTGCATCGGGGTCCAGCAGTTCGTTGCGCGGATCGAGCAGGACAGCCATGCCGAATACCACGCGGAACATGGATCCCTTGCGCGCAGCGTCCAGTAGCCTGCCAAGTGCGATTTGGCATTGGTCAGGGTCGTCCTGGTCAAACCATACGATCCCTTCATCCGAACCACTGGACGGCATGTAGCGTTTGAGCAGGTCATCGAGGATGCGCGTCACTTCAAGCGCAGCGTCCACGTCAGCCTCAGAAGCGCGGGCCATCTTCATGAAGCGCGGTCCTCCACGACTCCGTCGAAATCAGTCGGTTCCTGCAGATCGATGGGCATGACGCTGAAATCGTTGCACGTCGCGCTGTCTTCGCCGGCAGGATGGCGCCTTTGCCACCGATGCTGGCGCTTCATGTACTTTTTCCACTCGGCATCGTTTTCGGGCGTGTCAGCAATGATCTCAGGGCACTCCGGTCGGGCCATGGCGTACGCTCGACACCTGAGCGCGAAAGCCTCTGCCTGGGGCTTCGTTGCAAACGCCTTCACCGGATCGCTGCCCTCGTACAACGAATCGGCCATGACAAGGTGGATGGTCCGCCGCACGTCAACACCCGATCGCTTTCATGAGATGGTAGGTCTTCACGGCGATGCCACCGCCTTTGCGCCATTCTGGCGTCTCAGTGTCCATCAACGTGCAAAGCTCATCCCACCGCTGGACTAATACGGCCCACGTCGGAGAGAGATCGGCCATCATCGGGAATTTCGCCCGGAACTCGGGCACTTGTTCGAGCAGAAGGCGGCAGCGCCTCAAATCAGCGGTGTCGGACGGAGTGGCCGTGGTCCGCGGGACGCTGCCAGAGAGACGGGCGAACATTGCATCGCTGCTGATGCCACGCTCACCGGTCGCGAGCCATGCTCGTGCCGCATCTGACAGGTGATGGTGGGTGGCTGAGACCCGATCCCGCGCTCCAGCCACTACCGACGGATCTTCCTTAAGGCGGTCAATATCAGCTGGCTCGCCGACGACGAAGGTGGCGCCAAGCATCCTCGCAAGATTGGCGTCCATTACTGCCTTCCTGCTCATTCCGTGCGTCAGCACGCCGATGGCTGACAGCGGCAACTCGCCGGTGACGATGCGACAGCCGCAGCGTTCAGTGACCGTGTACGTTGACATGATTTTCCGAGCCCTCTCTATGCGGCAACCTCGTCGCTGGCGGTTGCGCTTTGTGCGCCGGGGGCGCGCTCAACGATTTCGTCAATGACGGCGATGAGGCGCTTCGCATCGCCCTCGGTCTTGACGAACGCGATCGATTTCAGGAGGTCTCGGGCGACTCCCAGCGCCATAGCCGCCTCGTTCGCACCGCTCGTATCTGCAGCGTGGTACTGGCGGGCCATGGGGTCATAACCGATCGCATCGATACGCTCATCCGGCCGCCACATATCAGCCAAGGCTGGGAGGTCGCGACGCGCCTGCGCGTAGTCATACAGGCGCAGGCCATCAAACGCATTACGCAAGCCTGCGCTCAAGTCTTGATCGTTCCAGCCCAGCCACTCAGCAGCGGCCACCAGGCGCTCTCGTGCGTTCAAGTGTTCTCCCCTGTGTCCTACGTTTGCGATGCCAGGTGCTTCTGTTCCGAAGCTTTGCCAAGCTGGATGCCGTCACTCAGTCCATGCTTATAAACGGACACCACGCAACCAACTTGCTCATGCGACCAGTTCAAGCTGGGCAGTCGGAACATGCCCTCGCCGAGCTCGTCGTACACGCGAATAAAGGGGTCCGCGTCTGTGCCCTCCGAATAGGCTTCCCAACCTGTCCCGGAGAACAAGGGGGTGTTCTGCCCCTGGTTGTTTTGTCCCATCTTGAATTTCCCTCGTTGTATTCAGTTAACTCGGTTCGAAGCGCTTTGCCCGGTCTCCTCCAGGATCTGCGCCTCGATCTCGTCGACAGTGATGTCGTAGAACGCAATGTCCGGTCGGCGATTGGCTTTCTCCTGCGCGACCCAATCCAGCCAAGTGCCAACTGGTCCATCCGGCGGGAGATTCAGTGCCGGCACAATCTCTTCGTTCAGATCGCGCTCAAGCGCGGAGAGACTGAAAATTCCGTTGATGTACATCTCGCTATCTCCAAATCATGCAAACGTTGCATGTGTTTGTATTTTGATTGGTGTTGTTTATTGCGTCAAGGTAGGCAAAAAAAACACCGCCGGCCCTGGGTAGGGCGCGGCGGTGGTTGGTCTGAAGGACGTTCTACTGGTCAAGCTGCGACCGCCAGCAGTGGAAGTTGCTCCGGCTCCTTGTGGGATGAAGCGATCGCTGGAAGCGGATCCAGCCCATGCTTGCGAGCGATTGCGTTGAACGCGCTGGCCACTGCATGCTGGGCCCGGGTGGTCCTGCTCTCGTCGCCCCATTCAGGGCCGGTGACAGCACCTATCGACACGCCCGGGGACATACGCGCAGCCTCCGCGCGCACCTCCTCGTCGAACTTCTCGGCCCGCTCGTAGGCGAGCCAGAAGTCCTTCGCGACCATCTCATCGCGCGGCGGCAGCCAGTCCCGCGTGCGGCCGACCAGGCGGTTGAGCCGATCCATCATCTGCTGGTTGCGCGGGAAGATGTGCACTGTCCCCTTTCCGGGATACCAGCGGACGTCGAAGTACGCGCTCGACCTGCGCTCGCCATGAGCCAAGCTCTCGCACTCGCGCTCGAACATGGCGGAGAGACCATAGATGCTGGAGACTTCCTTCCCGTCCAGGGCGGCGAAGACTTTGTCGAAGTCGGCCAGTCTTTGCACCATGCTGTACGACGGACGCTTGCTCCAAGAATAATCAGCCTTGAAGTGCGGCAGGATGAATCGCGTGTGCTTGATGCGCCAGCCGGCCGTGCGGTGCCGATCGTTGCTCTTCCAACCTTCGTAATACACCCTGTTCTCCGAGTGATACCTCGTGATCTCGTCGAACACCTCGCAGGCCATTTGCACCAGCATGTCTCCCCGCGCATCGATCAGACCGATCAGGAACGAGTAGACGTTGGAGGCACTGAAGTCCAGCCGCTTGATGCGCTGGAAGTCTGCCTCGAGACGCTGCTGCGCCTTGCTGGAGAGCTTCGCTGACACCTCGGTGGAACGCAGCACCTCAGACCATGCCCGATCCTTGAGCTCGTCATAGCCCTTGGCGATGCCTTCACGGATAGTCTGGATGAGGTCGCCTTGCGGATCGCCCTTATCCTCGCCATTGCGCTGCGCCAGCGTCTGGCCGACCAGGCGTGCTGCGTAGCTCGCGCGCGCCTGAGCTATGACGCATTCGCGCATGGAGGTGACAGCTGCCTTGAACGCGCGCTCCGTGCGCACGATCACGTCTCCAGGGATCGCCAACTGTCGATCGTCGCCGATGGCATGCGCATCGCCGGCGCCCCCCGTTTCGGCCAGGGAGTCTTCAGCCAGGCTATCCAGCACCGAGCCGATGATGTCGCGCTGCAAGTCTGCCTTCTTCGCAAGACGGACAATGGCCACTTCGACATCGGCCTCCCGCTCGACGCCCTCGCCCTTGAACGCATCCTGGATGAACTCCACGTCGCCATGAGCCTCGATCAGGCGCACGAGGCGCTGGCGCTCCTTCGAGAACGGGTTCTTGATGGTTTCGGCGTTGAGCAGACACACGATCTCGCCATCGAACAGGCCATCCCAGGCCTTCAGCAGGTGGTGCACGCCTGCTGCGAACGGCGGGTTGGCCAGAACGTGCGTGTAGGCTGCCAGGCTTCCCGAGAATTGAAGGAAGTCCAGGCCGATCACCTCGCCGCGCACGTCATCGATCGATTTGAGGGCGTCGTGCTTGCCCATGTCGAGCTCAATGAAATCGACGTGCAGGTCGTCCATGCGGAAGTAGGTGTGATGCTTGACCATCCACGCATTGCGCTCTGCTTTTGCTGCGTCGACCAGGGCCCGCACCAGCGCGCCGTCACCGGCCGAGGGCTCGAGCACGCGAGCGTCGCGGCCCCAGGGGTGGGTGCTGAACTTGGCGATCATGCGGGCAGCCAGGCCTGCGGGGGTGGGGAAAAACTGAAACTCGTCAACCATTTTGATCTCCTCGTGACCGGCGGAATGCCGGGGTTCGGAGGTGGTTGTCGAGCCTGGGGAATACAAAAACCCCCGGCAGCAAAGCTGCGCGGGGGCTGGGGGTGGACCTAGAGGCCAAGCAATGCGTTGCCAAGCTCTTTGCGCTGTTCCTTGTTCAGCAGGCCATCGGGTACAAACGCCCAGGCGGCGGGCCGGTCGTTGATGATCACTTCCTCGTCGGGAACGGCAAATTGCACGTTGGGAAACTTCTCGGCCAGCGGATGCATGCCTTCCAGCAATGCCTTGACGACTTCGGTGTGCGGCTTGAGCGTGGCATACCAGTCGGGCGAATTCTCCTTCTCCGGTTCCTCGCTCTCCAGCGAGCAAAACTCGACCTCGAACAGGATGCCGAACTTGCCATCCTTGCGAACCACGAAGGTCGATTCGCCCCACATCTGGTTGACCAGACGCTCGAGCAGGCCGTCATCATCAGCCAGCAGGTCCAGCGGCTTGTTGTCCGCGTCGTAGTGGTTGAGATCGCCCCACCGATCGGTCAGATTCTGGGAGATATGCCACTCCTCCCATTCTTCCGGTTTGCCGAGAGGGTGAACCTTGACGATGGGATCGGGTACGTCTTTCGGTGCGCGCACCTGGACAGAGGTGCCAAGTTGGTAGCCCACGTGATCGATGCCCTCATAGCCGATGACGACGCATCCAGGCACTGCCCTTTCAATGTAGGTCACGACGGCATACTCGCTCTCGGCAATGGGGTGATTATTGAGAAACGGGCACGACTTGAGGTCGACGCGATTGCCGAGAACCAGGTCTTCTACCTTCTTGGAAATGGTGTTCATTGTTGCTCCTTCATTCGCATGTTGAGCACACCAATCCCAGGGAGGGAAAGATGTGCTTTCCCGCAAGAGTTGTTGAGATGTCCTCGTGCCTTGGTGGCGCGCGGACGGTCGGTTTCATTCAGAAGTCGTGCAGCTTGTCAGTGCAGTTCTTCAGGAATTTGTCTGCAGGATGGAAAGCTCACCAACCGCCGTCGCCCAATCGATCATCCCGGACTGGTGCCGCTGCATGATTGCTGAGCGCTTGACACCGAGCGCCCACCGCTCGGTGGCCGCCACGCGGTCAAGAGCGCCGGTGTCGATCTGGCGGTAGCCGCTCGTCACCATGTCTTCGACGGCCTCCTCGAGCGTCTTGTGGACGTAATGCCCAGAGAACCCGTCCAGGTCGAAATACTGGATGCGGAATCGACCGGGACAGCTGACATCCGCCAGGACGAAAGCCCACGCCTCGCGTTTGACGGCGCGGCACTCGACGCCCACCGGATTGCCTTCGTGCCGGCCCATGATCTTCTGGTAGGCAATTTGCGCCGGCCGCGCCGATTCGCGCAGGACTTGCGCAAATTTCGGATCGAGCTCGGCTGCCTTGTCGCAGATGCGGGCCCAGCCGCGCGTCCGGTAGCGAGCCAGAACACTGGCCGATTGCTGCACAGGTTGTTGCATGATCGCTCTCCCAACTCAGTGCCGGCGGAATTGCCGGGTTCAGGGTTGGTTGTCGAGCGCGGACGAAAGAAAAAGCCCCCCGGCGCGATGCGCGGGGGGCTAGATTAGTCGTACGCTTCAGGTGTCAGCCGCGGCGCGGATCTCAGTGAGAATTCGAGCGCCTTCCTGCTTGCGGCGCTCCATCTCTTCGTCTGAAAGCGGCGTGTTGCCCAGATAGCACCCTTCAGCGCCTGATCGAAGACAGCTTCCCGTCCTGGCATCCCATACGCAGAAGAGGCCGGAACGTTTGGTCACGATCTCGCGTGTACTGCGGGTCACGAAATGGTGCTCGTAGCCGTCGCTGTCGTAAAGCGGCAGCGTCACATCGATCTCAGGGCCGGTCAGCGAAAGGTCTTTGTGGCCGTAGCGGTTGATCTCGTTCGCATCGCCTCCGAGCCGTTCAAGATCAAGCCATTCCTTGACGCCGTTGATCCGGTCGTCACGCCATACGCGGCCGCCGGCCTTGAGGTGCTCCCAGAATTTTCGGTGGGGGCTATCAATGGACGGAACCCTGAACCTCGATTCTTTCCGGGATAGGATATTCAGCGTAGCCTCTGCAGCGGGCCGAGCCAAATATTCGGTGGCAATCTTCCGGATCAAGGCTGAGAAGTTCGGACCGAACATGCCTGCGCCAATATCGCAGCCTCCCGCCTCTGGCTGCTCATCCTTGAAAACTGCCTCCGCGATCTCTGCCGCGAGTGCTTGCGCACCGAGCCTCAGGCCCACGGGCGAGCGCTCAATTGTTGCTTCGGTATTCGGGTTGTCCATTCAATTTTCCTTGGTCGGTTGCCAGCGAAATGCCAGCGTTCAGCATTGGTTGCCCGACACCCGACAAAAAAAACCGCTGGCGTCTGAGACGCGCAGCGGGTTCGGTTCAATGCTGGTTGAGCTTGATGGCAAAGTCGATAGCCTCCCGGGCGGTCTGGAATTCCGCGCCCTTGGGCCACGATTTGAACAATGGTCGTGCCGTCCAGGAATCCGGGTTGACGCGCCGGCTGAGCTCGATTCCAGCTTCGATTGCATCAAGCCGCTCCGTGTCCTTCCCCGGGGCCGCATGACCGGCCTTCAACGCCGCCTGAAGAGTGCGCTCTGCCAACGACTGATGCGGCTCGTCGCCCACGCCAAGCGCCTTGCGGACCATGTCCAGTTCGGCGCGCGCATCTTCGAGCATGTCGCGCACCGCCTGCAGTTCGTCTCCCGACGGCCGTGCAGACGTGGCCAAGGTGCGGGCCTCGTCCAACCGGCGTAGCAGGAATTGCAGGTGCTCGTGGTAGTAGTCCGTCATGAACCCAAGATTGTTGCGCAGCCAGAGTTCCTTGCTGTCGTCGCGCTGCGCTGGCGTCATATCGCCGATGCGCATGTCTTCGATGCCGGTGAAGTCTGGGCGCAGTGCGTTGGGCCCGGCCTGCTGCTGGGTGGAAGGTTGCAGAGCGGCTGTCCGCAGTCCTTTCAGCGTTACGCAGTTGTCTGCATAACCAGCACGGCGGATGATGTCGCAGGCTGAAGTCAGCAAGCCGCGCGGCACGAAGACCAACTCTTCCGACGCCACGGCAGGCACGGCAGCTAGCGCGACCAGTTGCTGGGTCGGCTCGGACCGGGCATCTGACCGCTCCTGCGCATCCTGCGGCTCGGCAGGCGCACCCGCAAGGATGGACTGCAACTCTTGCTCGTAGTCGGACTGTTTGCGCAGCCCTTGGCCTTCTAGCAACCACAGACGATGGGCCGCTGCTTTGATGCGCTCATCCGTCCACACCAGCGGGAGACCGGTGCTTTCGGAATCCAGTGCCGAGGGGTTGGCGCGCAGGTGCTCGTCTAGCAGGTCGAAGAGGCTCGTTTCTGCGCCCACGGTCGTCCACTCGCCACCGAGGATTTCCGAACGCTTCAGGCCGGCAAGCTTGAGGAGCCACTGGCGGTCCGACGTTTCAGGCTGGGCCGTGACAGCAACTGCAGAAACGTTGGCCGAACAGGCATGGCATTCACGATCCTCCATATTGCCTGTCGTCCAGTTGTGGGCCTTATGCACGCCTGTCCCGTGACACGTGTTGCACACGCGCGGCGCTATCGGCGACAAGGCTGCCGCCTCGAGCGCTGCACGCGCGTCCCGTGTCAGATCGCCCTGATGTGCCTCGTAGAACTGCTCCGGCGACAGCTGCGCCGCGTTCGCACGACGAGCGGCGATCGCTCGTGCTGCGACTTCGATTTGCTTGTCGGTAATCGTGTTTTGCATGTCCATCTCCAGGGATCAAGATCCGGCGAAATGCCGGGATTCCCAGATGGTTGTAGGTTTCGGCTGAAAAAAATCCCGCCGACGTCATAGACGCGCGGCGGGATTGGATCACTGTTGCTTTTGCTTCAGGCCTGCACCGGAATGCTGCTGCGTGGGGGCGGCGAACGGTTCAAGAGCGGCGCGCCAGCCTTCCGGTGTGTCTGGCACCAGCATCCCCCGTCGCATCAGATCGCGCACCATCAGCACGTCATCAATGGCCACGCCCGCCCGCTGGCCGGACTGGGCGGCAGTGATAGCGGCCCGAGCAAGGCCTCGGTCCACTTTTTTGATCTCGTCGTGGAGATCGTCGAACTCCATATCAAATGAGCGATCGCCTACACCGTTCGCAAGATCACGACGCAATGCGTGCATGGCAATTGCAGCGCGTTCAATCGCTTCATCCCCCACCGCCACGCCCTGCCAAGCAGTCAAGGAGTCCTTTACAACTGGAGCGGGGTGCTGCTGGGCGGCCATATAGGCTTGCGCGTGCAGCGCATCCACGTGTCCGATCAATGCTCGCAAGTCTGCGGCGTTCACTTCCAGCTTTTCTGCGTTTCGGCAGGCTTTGTAGCGAAGGCGGGCAAGCGCCGATTCTGCGTCGCTCGGCTCGGCCTGCTGCTGGGCGGATTTTCGGTAGCGTTTGCGCGGCTCCGGCTGTTTCTGGCGCGCGAACATCGCATACGGGCCGTCCTCGGTTTCATAGACTGTCAGCAGCGTCCAGCCCTCACCCTCCGGTGGCGTTGGCGTCCACTCAGCGCACCCATTACCAGCATCAACAATGCGCTCATAAGCATCGCAGTCGATGTCGCCATCCATGGCGCGAAAATAGGTTTCCAGGCCGAACGCGCCGAGCAGTTCATCGAAACGCACATTTTCATCGCACACCGGCAATGCGGGATGGTCCAGCCAGCCTTGCGCATCGCGCACGATCTCACGAGGTGCCAACAGGGCTTTTGCCAATCCTTCTAAATTGGCGCCGCTCGGCTCGGCCACTGTCGCGGCAGGAGCGCGGGACAGCATGTGCATGGCGCGTTCAATGAGCGGCAACGTACCGTGTGCCGGATCAGGACAGTCCGTGTCGGGCATGCGGATATAACCCAATTCGACACCATTTCGGATAAAGACGCGCGCAGATTCCAGCGCTGCTGCCACAGCAAGGACTCTTTCATCGCTCAACCCCAGCGCTGCCCGGGAGGAAGCGTGGGTGAAGATCGGCGTCACCGTTCCGTCGCCATGCTCCTGCGCCAGATTCTCAGCCTGTTTGATCTGCTCTTCTGCTGTCATACAAAATTCTCCAATTGGTATCCTCGACCATCCTGTCCGCGTCATATACGGAACTGTCGTCGAGAGTGAAACTGGCCGGCGGAATGCCGGGGTTCCCGATTTGTTGTCAGCGGCAGACCATAAAAATCCGCTGCGAGAAGGTCTTTGGGGAAGACACATCCCTTTCGGCGGTTGATTGCCCGACCGGGATGCGCCCGGGTTCAGCACTGGCTCACACGCACCAGCGCCCGCGAGATCCCCTGCGACAGCACACCGCCGCCGGCGGCGCGCAAAACCTCCTCCGACTTCGGATCCAGCCTGGCTGAGAAGCGGTTACGCCGGACTGTGGTGCTCTTGGAAGCCGCGGGATCGGTGGCACCGCCATCTCCCGCCATCTCAAGCAGATCGGGCAGCTCGGCGAACCGCTTGGCCAGCTCGCGCATGCCCGCGCAGACGTTGCCGTTGCCCAGTCGCAGCAAGATGGCCACGTCCGCCTGCCGCAGCGTGACCATGATTCGCCGCGGGTAGGCCACGCCGTCAACGCTTTTTCTTCCCTGGCAACGGCCCAGGCCGCCGCGATGACCTCGACGACGTTCAGAGAGCGCTTGCTCGATGGCCAGCGACTCGTCCGCCGTGAACTCCGTGAGCCGGACCGCAGGAACTCGTCCGCCCTCGCCCCCCTGTTCGGCGACCGTGTCGGAAATCAGGCGATACCGAGGAGCGTTAGCCGCCCGTCCTGTGCGCAGCAGGTAGCCGATGCCTTCGACCGCCGGTGCCGCGCTGGCGTCTTCGCAAGTCAGGTTCCCGTGATTCACTTGACCTCCCGACGTCACCAGGCGCATGCGGACACGGGCTACCAGGCGCGCGTGCTTGTCCTTGGCTGACCCCGTAGGGATGCTTGGCAGAGACTGGAGCCATTCCCTGGATTGGGCCCGGGTCGGGAACATGACGTCGATAAGGTCCACACGCGTCGCGGTCGATGTAAGAGCGCCGGCGTGGCCACGCGGCTCGGCGCGATCAGTTTGCATCTGCATGCCTCACCTCCCACGAGTGCTCTGCGTCCACGCAAAGACCACTCGCAAACGGCGCCGCCATGCCAACTTGCCCGCCAAGCCGGTTTACAGCCCTGCCAAGCGATTTCCCTCCTTTCCGGCTCCCATCGGATACGCAATGACTTCGAGTGGCTGTGTTGCCCCGCCTCATCGCTCCAAGGTGGTGTTTTTCTGTCATGTCTCTCTCGCTCAGCTAGCAGATGACGCCAGGCGCATACGGCGGTGGCTCGGCCAGTCCAGGTGCAGCACACCCGCGCCGGCCTCCGTCAATCGGTCAAAGCCAGCCGGTGTGAGAAGGTCGCGCAAGACCTCAGGCGGCTCATTCGTCGTCACGATCGTCGGCTTGCGAGCGCCCCACCGCATGTCGATGACATTGAAGAAGCTGGAGCGCTCGAAGTCATTGCCCAGCGATTTGCCGACGTCGTCGACCACCAGCACGTCAACGGCGGCCAGCCGATCGACCAGCTGCGCTTCCTCGGGCCTGGCATTGAAGCTGCGCGCTGCGCGCAGGCGATCCATCAGCGAGATTGCGCGCACGTAGTGCCCGGAGAGCCCGGCCAGCTGACATTTGCGCAACAGTGCGATCGCCAAGTGCGTCTTACCCGTGCCGCTCTCGCCCCACAACACAAGGCTGCCTGCGCTTTCCGCATCGGCCAGCCTCTGCGCGTGGCGCTTGATCTCCATCACGACGACCTCCTGCCGCCGCGACGAGCACGCGTATGTCTCGAACGTTGCATCGGCGAATATCGCCGGTGTCTGGCTTTCGGTGTCCATCACGCGCAGACCAGATTCGCGGGAGCAAGACGGGCAGCCGGGCAGCGCCCGCAGAACCCCCTGCGCATCCAGCTTGTACGGCCGCCACGCGCCGTGGCGCTCGCAACGCTCCACCCTTTCGTGGGGTGCCTCAGCGGGCATCGCCTGTTCAACCACACCGGGCTGACGATCGGCCAGGGTCTGCTGCAGACGGGCCAGTGCCGCATGCAGGCCCGCGCTGCGTGTGTTCGGGGTCATGGTCGCCTCCCTCGAGATCAGAACGCCGTCACGCTGCGGTCATTGGCCGCCCGCGCGGCCGCGACGACCGGGGGGAAATCCGGCAGTTCCTCTGGGCGCAGTGGGATCGGCGGGCTCTGCAGCCAGCCGCGCTGCCTGTCCGTGCGCATCTTGGCCACGCGCTCGGGCAATCGATCGATCCCCACCTGCACGACTTGGCCATAGGGCTCAAGCTCGGCCAGCGTGCGCTGGACCAGATCCGCGTCGATTGCGTCAAGGAGCACGCAGTCCTCGCCAAGCAAGTACAGCCCGCCGTCAAAGCGCAGCACGCGGCGATCCTCCGGGCCTCCTCCCGGAGCAGCGGGGAAGTGATCGAATCGGTTGTAGCTATCGCCCGGCTGCACGCCGAGCCGCGACACCTTACCGGCGCCGCTGGCTTTGTCCGAGCCAGCCGTGTATCGGCCCTCGAGGACCTTGTTGAAGTTGGTCGGCCGCAGCAACCAGCGCAAGTCCGCCGTCCAGTTCTTGTCGTTTTCGCCATGCAGGAAGCGGCTTGCGGCAACCAGACCGAAGAAATGCTCGAGCGCCTCCAGCCCCTGCTCACGCGTCGCAAAGCCGAACTCCTCAATGCCAACGCCCCGCTTGCCGGCTTCCAACCCTTCGCGCCAACGGGCGGTCAGATGCGTCTCCGAATCAGACCCCCTCCACCGTGAGGGCAGCACCCTTGGCAAACGCGGCAACATGCGGTGGTACAGGTCGATGATCTGCGTGTGGGGACAGGGGATCGGTCCGAGCGTCTCAAGCGTTGGGGCGGATCCATCCAACGACTGCGCCGCTGGCAGCTTGAAGGGAGGATCCTGCGTAAGCAGGTCCGTCATATCCCCTTTAGGGGATGGTTTACCTAAATGCTCCTGCTTATGCTTATGAGGGGGGGTATGTCCGTCACCCTGCCTATCACCCTGGCCGACACCCTGCGGGTAACCGTTTCCAGTATCAACCCCGAAGCGTTGATTTTTCGAGGTCTCAGCATCGTCGCCATCCACAGGATCGCGCGTCACGCCTTCACCGTGGGAGGCATCTGCGCCGCCCGCTGTCTGGGCTGAAGATTGCCCCTGATTGGCACCTTGAAGCCCCCCCTGCAAACCACCCTGTGAGTCACCCTGGCCGACACCCTGCTGGTAACCGTTTCTCGCAGATTCAACGGCCGGCTTTTTGGGCCCCTTGGCCGACCCAGACATCGAGGGGGCCCGCCCTGCCTTCGGAGGGTTCGTCATCGACTGATCGCGGTCCATGAACAAGCGGTTCGGCTCATCGTCGAATGCAGTCTTGAAGGCTTCGGCAAAGCCCTTGCCAAGTTGGCAGATGAAGTGCGCCAGATGAGTCCGTGCAACATTGCGAAGATCGCATTCCGGGATGTCGCGGAATGCTCGCCCCCATGAGATCACCACGCTAGGACTCTCGGGCGGGTTGTAGACGACCGCGCGGGGGATGAAGACCATGCGCGCCGCCCAGTCCGCCCGTGCCATGCCCGCCGACTCGATTTCAGACCACGTCTGCACAAACTCGTCGAGCTCCATGCGCATCTCTTCGGCCGCAGTGGACTTGCCGAGCCGAAACAGGCCCGGGATCTTGCTCGTGTGCGGACCCGTGAGCATGAATACCCACAGCAGCTGCGCGTCGCGCGACAGCCCCGTGAACCGCTGGTCGCTCCACATCCGGCAATAGATGCGACGATAAAGCCCTTCAGGCCGCAACGAGCCGCCGGACTCTGCTGCTTTTCTCATGCATAGTCTCCGACGAGCTCATCCGCCACCGACTGCGGCAACAACGCGGGGTCAATGGCTTTGCCCGCCGCGCGCGCGAAAGCGGCTCCGCGTCGTTGCGCGTGCTCCAGCATTTCCTGCACCCACCGGTCCCGAAGAGCGCATTCCGGGATCTGGTCCGCGCTGCGAAGCCGATGGATGAGAACGTTTGGATTGGCAGGCGGCTCGGCAGCTTCCATCCAGCCTGGCAGCCAAATCACATGGGTTGCCTGATCTCGCACGATGACGCCCAGATCCTCCAGTTCGCCAAGTGCCTCGACGACTTGCTCACGATCTGCGGACACCGCCTCGGCGATCGTCGCAATGCCAGCGCACGCAATGCCCGGCGGAGTCTTGCGAGACATCGTGCCTGTGACCAAGAACAAGTAGACGAGCTTGCCCATCGCGCTCATCTCACACACCTGCGGCCACTCCCACAGACTGGAGGGCAGACAACGCGAACTCTCGGTGGATTTGCTTTTCTTTCCCATGTCGCCAGTCCTCACGCCCCCAGTTCAGCGCTGTATGTCACAACCTTGCGTAGCGCAGGATTACCGCCTCGGCGCCCTGCAGCCGCCCGCTTCACCGAGAGATCTCGAGCTCGGATGAGCGCCGGCACCTCGATCTCGTAGCCGCCACCAGCCCGCGCAACCCGAATCAGCATGGCCTCTTGCAACTCGCTCAGGAGCCGCTGCGCATCCTGCTCCGAGACACCAACATGGCGGGAAATCCAGCCAGGCTCCAGCTGCATCCGGCCAAACGACTCGCTGCCCATGTCATTGCCGGAAATCAGGTACACAAGCTCCGCGTACATGCCTCGCGCAGTGAGACTCACCTGGCGCAGCTGCCTTTCGCCGAGAATCCCAAGGTCTTTGACTTTGCGTTGTCCCATGGCATGAATATCGCCAATTTCTGGCGTTGCTCGCGTTAGTAATTCTTGGATTCTGGTTTTTTGCGTTGCGTCTGTCAAGTTGGTTAGGCAAAGTAAAAATATGTCTCCTGCTTTTCATCGCAAGACGACAAGCGGCTGCATACTGCAGCCTGTCTGCAAACCAATGAGGAGTGGGACAGCATGGACAGCCAGTTGGTCGATGGCATCACGGCCGAGGGATTGGCGTGGAACGCCACGATGTACTTTGCGCCTGGCGCACCGGAGGGTGCACAGCCTGAGCGCATCATCGGCATGTACGCCAGTCGCGACGGCGGCGGCTCATTCGACGTGGATACCGTTCTCAACTTGCCGTGGGTGGTGTTCGAAGGAACCGTCACGCGCCGCCACCCGATGCTCTTGAACGTTTGCTGACCAAGCCGTCGGCACCTCCCGGTGCCGACCGGAAGAGGCGTGCGGCCCAAGTCCGTTCTAGCGGGAAACGGTTACCAGCAGGGTGTCCGTCAAGGTGTCGACACTCGCCGGGCCCACAGTCAACACACTGAAAAGCGGCTTGCAGAGGGGTGGACCATTCAGGGGCGCCGCAGTGTTCCGCCTTGGTGGCGGGACCCGCTGCTCGGGGTCGCGAGCCGCGCTGAGCCGCGCGACGACCGCCCGGACAAGTGCCAGCGCGGGCGACTCAGGCGTTCTTCACTGGCGCACCCACTCCCGACGCTCGTTGCAACAGGAAAAGCGTAGCGGCCGGGTTGTCTTCAGGCTTCGGTGGCAGTGAACCATGCGCGACGGCCCACCGTGTGCCCATCGTCATATGCGCGATCGCGGGCGATCTTGTTCGCCTCGCTCTTGCTGCGCGCGGAGACGTTTCGGTATTCGAGGCCGTTCACTTCATCCCAGGCCGGGTGTTTGAACCTAAGCACGACGTTGAACAGCTTGTATGCACCCCGCGTCTTGGCAAGGTTGGCGGCCACTGGGCGCAGACCCAAGGCGGTCTCCACCTCTTCGAGGGCGCCCATCACCGGTTCAGTGTGGTAGCCGTTGGCGAAAGCGTAGAACTTGCCGCCGTTCAGGATACCGATCCGTGCGTCCATCCTTCCCTCCACCGCCTTATCCATCAACAAACGATCGCGGTTGGACCTGACTTCCTTGGGCGCGGACCCAGTCTGGACAATGCGGGAAACGGTTACCGTCAGGGTGTGCTTCAGGGTGTCCGTCAGGCTGCCACCCAGGGTGTGCTTCAGGGTGTCCGTCAGGACATCGATGCTCGTGCGGCGACCAGTACCCGTGCGTAGCGCGTGTGCGCGTCGAAGTCCGCGGCAATCACGCGCGGCGCCTGCCACCCACATCGTTCAGGGATGCCAAGGTCGCCCGCCATCGACGAGCAATTGGCAATCGCGAACAGCACCATCCCGCCTGGCTTCAGATGCTTGCGGGCCTGATCGAGGAACATCTGGTGCAGATCGGCAACATCCGCCGACAACGGCACCACCCCATCCGAACCGTCGTACAGCGGCTCATTGAAGACGATCACGTCGAAGAGCTCATCGCCAGCCGGCGTCAGCAGGCTCCCGCCCATCGCACGGAATCGGGCTTCAAGGCCATTGGCCTGCGCATTTCGCCGTGCCGCGCGGACCGCGCTCGGATCAATGTCCGTACCGAGTACCTGCCATCCTCGACGTGCCGCGCTGAGCCCGATCGCGCCAGTCCCGCACCCCACGTCGCACAACGATTGTCCGGACCGTGGCTGATCCAGGCCTGCCGCCGCGAAGTGGTCGACGAAGAACCGGGTCGAACTACGCGGGCCCGGCTTGTACACCCCCTGCGGCGCGTACAGGTACAGGTCGTCGAACTGGATGTGCCGTTCGGCGTCTATCGCACGCACATGCGCCTGGTGCTCCACATCGAACAGCCCTTTGTTGAGCGGAATCGATAGCAATGACCGCGCGACCTGCGCGGCATCGACACCTGGTTCTGGGTTGGCCTGTGCGCCAAAGACCGGATTCGTGATCAAGGCAGCAGCTGGAGCGATCGAGGCAAGGGATCGGGCAACTCTGGTCATCTGCGAAAGACGGGGGGCGGTGTAGATCATGCCAAGATCATACTCAACCTAATGCCTGTTGTGCGGCTTAGTACGAACTTTTTTTGCTTCATGTGCTATCGTTGCGCTTACTTGTAGCGCATGCCGAGGTGCCTCCCGTGCCCACCATCTTCCTCCCGCAAGACCCAGTCGTAATCGCCGTCTTCCCACACCGCAGCCTCCTCGACGGGCCGCGGCTCGCCTTCGCCTTCAACCGCCCGGTGCTTTTCGGCGTCGACCCCGACTACTCTCTCTGCGAACCCTGGCGCTCCCTCCTACTCACCATCGGCGCCATCACAGGTTGCTCCATGGTCCCCATGCAGCCAGGCAGCAGCCAAGGTCTTCGTACGATGCTGCGCTCCTTGCGATCGGGACCGGCCGGCAGGAGTGTCTGCCTCTTCCCCCAGGGCGGCATCGACACCCTTACTGACCATGATGGCGCCAGGTGGCTCGCCAGGACCGCCGGCGTCCCACTCATGCGCGTCGATCTCGATCACGGACCAGGTGCGCGCAAGGTCCGATGGCCGAGCGTGCGTCGCTATGCATGGACAAGCACCAGCGATTGATCGGGGCAATGGGGACGGCAGGTCGGGGAGATCTCCTCTCTTTCCGGCCTCGGGCAATTCAAATGCGGTACTTCTTGTCCACGCGATGGCCGGCGTCCAGCAGCTTGCGAACGACCGTCTCTTGCAAGACGTCGAGCTTGACGTTCGATGCATCCAGATCTGTCGCCAATATTTGAGAGATTTGCTGCTGGGCACCGAGCATCAATTCGAAGCGCGCGAGGTATTTGCGGTACTGCGCATTCAGTTGCTGGAACGACAGGACTAGCTTGTGCGTCTCCTCAGCACACAGCCCAAACGATCCATCCGTTCTCAACGAGACCAGGCCCCGATAGCGCAGCACCGGCTTCACCACGAACCTTTTCGACTGCGGCGCCTGATGCCACCGCACGAGAACCGGCACGCGCTTGCCATTAGCGCCGCGCCGCCACCAACGAATGTCGTATTTTGTGTAGCCAGGCGGTTGGCTGATTCGCAGCAACTCACCGACACGTGAGATCCGCCGCTCCAACTGCACCAACTGCTTGGTGTGCTGCGCGATCAGACTTGAAAACTCCGCGCCGACAACCTTGATATGCGCCTCATTCAAGTTGTCTCGCCCTGCCTTTTGGTCCCGCAACTCTGGGTCATAGCGAGGATCTTGTCGGGCCTTTGTCAATTTATCCACCCCAATGCGCTGCAAACAAACATGTCAGATTCCAATTAATGCGCCGCATTCAATCTGCGTCGCCGAGTTGTCGGGCCGCCTTCAAGCCCTTTGCATGCGCCTCAATCAATAGACGTTCCGCCGATCGATGCGTGTGTTTGTCTCAGGTCTATGGATATGCGCCGCAATCAATGCTCATCGGCCAGCGATCCCGGCCTGGCGCAGTAGATCCCTCACCGGACCGCAGACCACGAGAACCCCGTCCACCATGCCGCTGCTCCGCTGTCGCGCCAACGGGAACCAGACCACCGGCTGAGCTCGGGCCCATCGCCCAGACCTGAGCGCTTGTGCCAGTGCCTTGTGTGCCCGCGGACTGCGCGAGACCAACCGCCCCCAGCGCACGGCCACCGCCCTCTGGGCTTTGATCTCGATCGCCCATGTCATGCCGTATGAACGTAGCAAGGCGTCTACATCGCCATATGGGCACGGAACCGACGCATGGACGACAACCTTCGAGCAGACCGCCCGGCGTAGTTCTCCGACAGCCTGCGCTTCCACCGCCTTGCCTCTCTCCCGAAACACCCCCCGGGCTACGTTCGCTCGCCCCATCAAAATCAGCAAGACACCAGTGGCCACCACGAACCATGCCGATGCGCGCCATGCTGCCCACACCAGCAGCAGCCCGACCAGCAATCTGGCCGCACCGGTAGCGTAATCCCTGCGCCAGGGAGCGTATCGATTCATAACAGATTCCTCCTCTAACTATCCTACCATTGCGCGCAACAGCAGAAAACCAGACCTACCGCCACCATTTGGGCCATGAGTCCGGAAACAAGCGAGCGAAGGCGAGCGAACATGCCCTTCCACATGTACGGTCGATCTGAGCGAGCGAAGGCGAGCGCAAAGGGGGCCCCAGGCGGTACTGCAGATGGAGCGAGTGAGCGCAGCGAGGGAGTGGAAGGGGTGTCGAAACCGCGCTTCGGACGAAGCGAGTGAGCGCAGCGAGGGAGCGCCAAGACTGACGAGAAAAATGCCTCCAGGAAAAGTTAAGGCCACCCCGGTATTGCATATAAAAGGCTATGTAGGGCACCCCGGGGTATTGCACGGCCAAACACACCAGGCACGTCTCTGGGTTCGGCACCTGAATGCCCCCAAAAGGATCTGCGTGGCTGGTTCCGCTAGCCCCTCTTGTATGGCACGCGAGCGCCCTACGTTCAGACCCTCGTGGGTAGCGCTCTGCCCAGCTGCGATGCATGGACTAACAGCCTATGACGGACGGATCCGATCTCGCGCACTCTCAACGCGCACACGCCAACCGTGGCGTCAGTAAATGGGGCAAAGAGTTAAGACGCGCAGCTATCTGACAGCGACCAGCAGCTAATGAGCAGCGTCGGGCAGCTACTCGGCAACGATTAGCAGCTATCGGGCAGCGGAGAACAGCTACGCAGCAGCCTGCATCAGCTATCCGGCAGCAGTGAGCAGCTAAACAGCAGCCAACATCAGCTATCCGGCAGCAGTGAGCAGCTAAACAGCAGCCCATATCAGCTATCCGGCAGCGATCAGCGGATGAGCAGCGGCAGCGCGCAGCTACAGAGCATCATCGAGCAGCCAATCAGCAGCGACCAGCGGCCGACTACTTGACTTCGATATGTTGCGCGGAATAGTATGTTTTACAGAATCTTTCTATGTGAGGAAAACGTGAAGGCAATCGGTCTGGATGTTGGCCACTCTGCTGTGAAACTGGCGTACTCGCGCGGCGCTCTCCCCGAAACGGCGCTGATTCCCACGGCCGTCGTACCGGCCTTCACCATCTACGACGATGGCGCAGCCAAGCGCGCAGCGCGCGAAACCGTCCAGGTCGGCGGTCGCTCCTACTTCGTAGGCGAAACTGCCATTGCCCAGGGTGGCATGCGCACCACACCCGGTCTTTTCGAGGACTGGGTGCAGACATCTCAGCACGACGCACTGCTTCTGGCCGGCCAGCGCCTGGCCATTGAATCTGGCGCGGACGAGGAAGCGTTGATCGTTCTGGGCCTGCCGGCTGGCCTTTACGCTCGCCAGCGCGACGCACTGCGCGAACGCGCGAGCCGCCTTCTGGGCACTGAAGTGATGGTGATGTCCCAGCCGTTCGGCCCGTTCAGCTTGCACATGATCGACGAGCGCGGCGTTCTCCGCTCGGCTCACGCCCTGGAGAGCGAGTCCTGGGCAGTCATCGAGGTCGGCTACTACACCACCGATTTCACTTTGCTCCGCAATGGCTTGTGGATCGAAGACAAGACCGCGTCGTGCAGCGGAGTGAGCCGAGCCACCGATCGACTGCGCAAGGCGCTCAGCGTTTCGGGCGTCTCCTCCACGCTCATGGAGTGCGAGGAAATTCTGCGCACACGCAAGATGCGCAACTTCGGCGAAATGGTCGGCGTCGATCGCGAAGTCGACGATGCGCTTGGCCCGATGATCTCGGAAATCCTGGACACAGCCGACACCCTGTTTGCTGCCGACGCGCGTGGCCTCGACGGAATCATCGTCACAGGTGGGGGCAGCGACTATGTCGTCGAGGCGATCCAGTCGCGCTGGCAACGTGTCGTCAAGCCGGCGAATCCGCGCTTCTCTGTTGCCGAAGGCATGCGCAGGCAGGGTGAGTACAAGCTGCGCATGCGGGAACCGCAGGTGGCGTGATATGGGAAAGGTCCAGCGCATCACGTTGAATATTCACTCGGACAAGCACCCCGAGTTGACCCAGTTCATCAAGAGCCTGCCGGCCGGCACGGTTGCCGTATTGCTGCGTGACAAGCTGACCCAGATCGTCAAAGAGATCGGGCCAGGCCAAGGAGATCCATTGGCTCGCCTCGAATTCCACCTGGATAGCGCACGCCAATTGCTTGAGCTCACGCGTTCGGGAGGCGTGACAGGTTGCACACAGGTTGGGCCCAAGGTAGAGCCTGCGGCGCCGGTGGCCAACCCGTCCACACCGAAAAGCGATCACACATCAACCCTTGGCATCGAGACGCCTGCGCCTGCGCCCGACAGAGCGCAGCCGACGCCAGCCCTCAGCGAAGCGGCCCGCCGGTTGGCCAACCAATTCTGAAGAACATGCCAAAGCATCCCATCTTCGTATTCGATCCTATCTCTGCCGCATGTGACCTGCTTTCTTTTGGTCATGACGAGGACTTCGTGGCGGCTTACGACTGGATCTTCAGTGGCGATCAGGAACAGGGTTCCTTCCAGCAAGTTTGTGTCGATTCCGGCTACAACCCACTGGCGCTTCAGGAGAGCATTCGCTGCGACTTTCGGATGCTGGATCGCCGCTACCGTGAGATTGTGACGGCGGGCGACGGTATCGATGCGCAGGAATTCCAGATGTGTGATGAAGACACCGGAGAGTGGCCGCTGTGAAGCTGATAATCGCAGAGAAGCCTTCGGTGGCCCGGGCCATTCAGGATTGCCTGCCGGCGACTGGATACGCTGTTACGAACTGCTTCGGCCACCTGCTTGAACTCGCGCAGCCGCATGCCTACGACCCGAAGTGGGAAAAATGGGATCCGGCCACCCTTCCAATCAAGGTCGTCAATTGGAAACTCGTCCCTAAGGACGGCGCCAAGGAGCAGATCAAGAAGATCGCGGCCCTTCTAAAGTCAGCAACCGTCGTGATCAACGCCGGCGATCCTGACCGCGAGGGCCAGCTGCTCGTCGACGAAGTCCTCGAGCACCTCGGTTGGCGCGGGCCAACACAACGCTTGATGCTGAATGCCACCGATCCAGCCTCCGTCAAGAAGGCGCTGGCAAAGATCGAGGACAACGCCAAGTATCACCCCGTACGCGACGCCGCCGCCTGCCGGCAGGGGGCCGATTGGCTGATCGGCATGAATATGTCGCGAGCCGTCACCAAGCTGCTCTCCGACGGCGCACTTGTGAGCATCGGTCGTGTCCAGACGCCCACGCTGGCCATGATTGTCCGGCGCCAGCGAGAAATCGATGCCTTTCGCTCGGAGACCTTCTACAAGCTGCGCGCGACTTTCAGAACGGATGCCGGTGCGACGATTGATCTGATGGCCGAGCCGCAGCCGCGGGTGCTGGACGAGAAGATCGCGCAGGCGCTTGCCACAGCGGTGAAGTCCAAGCGCACGAGCCTGGCGGTGGAGACCGCGGCGGCTGTGCGTCGGGCTCCGCTGCCCTATGACCTCTCCTCGTTCCAAAAGGACGCGGAGGCCGCGTTCGGTTGGACGGCCGCGCAAAGCCTGGCCAACCTTCAGGCCTCGTACGAGGCAAAGCTGACCTCGTACCCCAGAACGGACTGCCGCTACCTACCCAGCGAGCAGGCCGGCGACGCGCTGCGCATCGCAAAGGTGGTGGCCTCCGCCATCAACCCGGCGCCCGCGCCTGCACTGATTGACCTGATGCGCCCATCGTCGCGCATCTACGACAGCAAGAAGGTCGAGGAACACCATGGCGTCATTCCAACCGGGATGGTGCCCGGCTCGACGACGTCCGATGTGGTCCGCAAGGCGTGGCAGTTGGTATGTCTGCAATTCCTCCGCAGTCTTTTACCCGACTCGAAGGTTGAGGAGTCGCGCGTCTCTGCGGTGGTCGATGTCGGTGGGCGCACCATCAAATCGGTGGAATTCTCAGCGAACTATGAGCGCCTCCTGAATGCGGGTGCGTCATGGGAGGCGCTGTCCCGCTCAGGCACGCGCGAGGACGGGGATGCTGAAAAGCAAGTGCGAACACTGCCACCGGGAATTGACGACGGCGACGCTGCGATGGCGATCGCATGCGAGCAAGTTCAGGCAAAAACCACTCCGCCCAAGCCATACACGGAGGCTAGCCTGATTTCGGACATGCGTAGCGTGGCCAAATACGTACAGGATCCCAAGCTGAAGGCAGTCTTGAAGGAAACCTCCGGGATTGGCACTGCCGCGACTCAGGCCGAAACGATCGAAACACTCAAGCGCCGCAGCTTCATCCGAGTGGACAAGAAGGCGATTCGGCCCACCGAACTGGGTTGCCAGGTCATCGACTCGATTCCCCAGGAAATGACTGACCCTGGGGTGACTGCGGCGTGGGAGGATGCGCTAGGAATGATCGCCAAAGGCAAGTACGCCCCGGCGCTTTTCATGAAAGGCATCGATGCCGTGGTCGAGCGCTGGCTAGGAATGATCCGTTCCAGCGCTCGCGATGGCCGGCGCATTACTGCAGAGGCACAAAAACCTACTTCCCGATCTTCGGCATCCGCAAAGCCGGCAAGAAGTGCGTCTTCGAAGCCCGCTCGTAGAGGCGCACGATGAACTGGCGGTCTTTGATGGACAACTTGTTCCACTCTGCGTAGCTGGGGCACAGCAAGTTCGCTTTGTCTTCCTGCATCGCGTGGAACGCACGATCCATAGCGGCCTTGAGCTCGTCGGGTTCGAAGAAATCCTGTGCGGTCAGAATGCCGGCCCAAATGTAAACCTGCGCAACCGAGACGTTCAGGTAGTTCGCAATACGAACAACGAACTCACGCGAAATCGAGCGTGCCCGCTCCGCATTGGAGAGCACCGAGACAAGATACGAGTAGCTCACACCCAGTTCGATCGTCAAATCGGCCAGGCTTTGGCCGCTCTCAAGACGCCGAACGTTGATGCGCTGAGCCAGCAGGTTCGCCGGCTCCTCACTGAACTCCTCGCCCTGACTGGCACGAGCGCCCCGCCCTTTCGTCACCGTATGCGCACTCGAAACAGCCGGGATCTGCGATTTCTTCGCCTGCCGCAACGACACCGAGCCAGTCGTCAATTTCTTTCCCCTAACAGGTTGCATGGCTTATTCCCCATTGAGTAGCCGCCCTGGACAAGCGGTCGTGTTGTTAACAACTATCAATTGTATATGGTTGCTGCGATGTTGGTATTTGTAAACCCTACCCCTTAACAATTATTTACGAGTTGCCCTCCCGCAGCGGAGGCTTATAATTACGCGCAACTTCACGCAAAATGCGTAATGATGACGCCAACCGAGTTGTGGAATGCGCTCGGTTACATCGCCGATTGATGAGCAAGGACACAGGAGAGGAACATTGGACGCTACCAACGATCAGGCAACACCCGTGCAGCCACATGATGTCGAGACAACTGGCGGGGAAGCCGTAGCGGGGCCGACGCGCCTCGGGGCCGCGCCGGAACGTCAGAGGGAACCGGTCGAGCGCCCCAAACAGCTTCTGCGCGGCGGCCTCAAGTACGTCAACGACATGCTGAATATTGGCTGGGTCGCCGGCTTTGCTCACCCTCTGAATGAACGAACCTTCATCGTTCAGCAAAACAATAACCTCGAGCACGCACTACGCGTGGTGGTCGATCCAGCGCGTTACGACACAGCGCGACTGGCCCGCCGTCCATTGACCGTGCAAGTGCATATCCGCGGCGAGCGCGACGAGCACGGCCCGCAGGCTGTGGCGCACTGCATCGGCATCGAACACCCGAACGTGATGGACTTGCCAGCGCAGCGCGTTTGGCTTTCTGGCTTTGGCACCTCGCCCGACAAGCTCAAGCTCCTGCGCGGCATGGCGAAGAAGGACTTCAACCCGTTCGACGAGAGCGGCAACATCAAGCCGGAATACGCACCGTACATGCGGCGTGACGCCAAGCCCGGCGCAGACGAAAGCCCGCTCAACGAAACTACCCGCTCCTACGTTGATGCCTACCGCTATTTCGATGACGTGATCGAAGCCTCCGGTGGCGTTGTCGACTCGCGCCTTGGCGCTGGGCAGAACTACATGGCGGTGGCCGGCTTCGTCGATGCATGCGCCTATGTTCCACCTACCGAACACCGACAGGGCTATGGCCTGGTCCTACTTCGCCAGCAAGCCAACTCGGAAGTGAACATCCCGATTCGGATCGTGGGTCGTAAGGCCCAAGCCGTGCTCAACCGGATCAAGGAGGGAACGCCGATCATGGTTGAGGGCATTCTGCGGCGCAAGGTGTACCCGCGCGATGACGATCCGACGATGATCGCGTCATCCCATACATACATCGAGACCGTGACTGGCGTGGCAATCGCGAAGTACGGTCAGGACATGCTGTCCATCCCCTCGTGGGTGGCGCAGATCCGCCAGCGCTTGTTGGAGCGCGCTGAACAAGCGAAAGCCAGGCGTGCGGCGTTGCACCAAGCGCAGCAAGAGGAGCGTGGCAAACAAAAGCCCTCCACGACGGAAAGCGAGTGGGTGGAGCTCGACAGCCTGTAGGCCGCGGTCGCCCGCGCCGTCGAATCACCGTCGGCGCGGAATCGATTCACCGTTCAATTTACTGGGTGCTGGCGAATGTCCCGACTCGGGTTTCGAAACTTCCTGGACTTGCGGCTTGGCGGATTCCAGGACACAACGGCGCTGCTCGCCGCTATCGGCAGCGGGCTTCTAGCGACGCCGTCCCTTAACGATCTGCCTGGCGCCCTGTTTGCCAGCACGGCCATGTCTGCCGCCGGGATCATGTCGTTGAGCGGGCGCTTCGACTCGCTGTTTGACCGCCGGGCGCACCGATCTTCGGTCTTCATCAATTCGGATACGGAACACGCCGTCGAGCGCCTGTCCCGCGACATCCTGACTGGCGCCTGGGATGGCGTATTGCTCGGTTACACAGTGGATGGCAACGAGCCGATCATCGTGTCCTGGGATGACTGGATGCGCCACGTGTTCATCGTTGGCCAGTCGGGCATGGGCAAGACCGTGCTCGGTGAATGGGTCATGTTCCAGCAGATCATGCGCGGCGGCGGCCTCCTCTGGATTGACGGCAAGGTGGATGCGTCCAACGTCCGCAAGCTCGACGCGATGTGCGCATATGCTGGTCGGCGCGATGATCTGCGCATCATCAATCCCGGCGACCCAAGTTTCTCCAACACCTACAACTCGATCCTCAAAGGCGATCCAGACGAGGTTGCTTCGCGTGTGCTTTCGCTCATCCCCTCGACCGAGAGCAATGCAGGTGCAGACTATTACAAGCAAAAATCCAACCAGGGTATGACCACGCTGGTCGGCGCAATTCAGTCTGCGAAGATGGCCTATTCGTTCAGCGACATCGCCATCCTTCTGCAAAACGAGCGTGCGCTCCAATACCTGTCCACGCTGTTGCCAATTTCGACTGATGCAGGCCGTGAGCTCGCGCTATTCATCGACAGCTTGAAGACTGTCGATCGGCAGGGGCAGCGGGTGATCGACATCAAGAAGATCAACGACCTCTTTGGCGGCCTGGGCGGACGGATGCACATGTTCGGGTCAGGCAACTTCGGCCAAATCACCAACACATACGACCCTGAGGTTGACCTGTACGAAGCCGTACGGAGAAATCAGATCGTCTATCTGCCGCTACCCACGATGGGCAAGAACGAGGCGGCGACAAACTTCGGCAAACTGGCCATCGGCGACTTTCGCTCGGCCATCGCCAAGGTGCAGAGCTTGCCTCCAGAGCAACGGCCGGATCCGCCTTACCTGGGGTTCTTCGATGAAGCAGGCTCATACGTGACGCCAGCATGGAGCCGCATGTTTGAGCAATCCCGATCCGCGCGGCTTGTCATGATGCCGGCAATCCAGACCATCGCCAACTTGGACGCGGTGAGTTCGGAATTGCGCGAAATGGTGCTCGGAAACACCGTGGTCAAGGTGTCCTTCCGCATCGGCACCGAAGACACTGCAGAACATGTGACCAACTTTTTCGGGACCGAGCAGGTGGCGTCTGTCTCGGTATCGATGGGACGCGGTGGCGGCATCAGCGCGAGCGCAGGTACGGGGCAAAAGCAAAACGTCTCGTTAGCCACCAACGCCGGTTACTCGGAGAAGTACCAGGAAGTGCAGCGTATTCCGATCAACGACCTTAAGCGGCTGGAAAAAGGCGAGTGCATCGTCTCTATCGGAGGAAAGAGCGTCTACCACGTGAAGGTGCCCATGGTGCAGTTTTCCAAGTCATTTATGGACTCCATCGGTGAGCCGCAGATCAACCACTCCCGCCGCAAGTTCGTTCGCGGCCTGAACCTTTATGCAGAGGCACCACGTTGGCTGAGTTGAGCAAAGCCGATGGCAAATCGGAATACTACGAATTGCTTGCCCTCCTGGCCAGCGACGGTGACGACCAAGGCGCGCAGCCATCATCGGCCGAGGATACCGAGGGCGACGATGGATTCGAGAATGCCTTCTTTTCCGGCATCGATCTCGAGGAGGAAGCGGCAGATCACCGGCCGCTTGAGGCACCAGTTAATGCAAGCGACTTTGGTGACCCGCGCCTTCAGTTTGTGTTCGAGCGCACCAAGGAGAACATTCGGACCGCCTGCAAAGTTAACACCAAGCCTGGCCCTCGGAAGAACGCTCTACGCTGGATCTTCGTGCCCGGCTCGCCGGACAAATACAGTCTGGAATTCGAGTTGTGCTGTACGGCAATGGGTGCCCGCCCGCTTGTGCTGCGCGCACGCACGCAATATCAGCTGTGGAAGGCCGGCATCGTATTGCCCGAACCACTGGACCTTCTGTCCGTTTCCCTGCCACACGCGTTCACATCCGAGATCATGACCATCATCGGGTTGGAGGCATGCGTAGGCCTAGCAGACATGATCTGGAGTTGGCCTGGTATCTCTGGAGTGTTCCTGCGCAAGCGCAGCCAGGACATTCTCGGCCTAGACGAGCAGGGCTATCGCATGGCCTTGCGCGAGCTCATGGCCAATGGCTTTGTCGCTTCCGGCCACGCCTGCTTGTACTTCATCGCGCGCAATCCCGACCTGATGACCGCCGCCCAGCTGCGGCGCTTCAGCTTTTCACGTTCTATCCACGGCGATACCTGAGAACGCCATGCGTAACGAACTGCTCAAAAGCGTCCTCATCGTTTTCCTATTCTGGTTCATCGTGCTCACGGTAGCGGCGCTTCCGGACTTGCAGATGCTGCGCGCTACCGCAATCAGGTTGGGTGTGATCTGGTCCGGCGGCGTGCTGCTCGGAACTGGATTCTGGCTGCTGCGCCGCGCTGTTAGGGGCGCACCAGGCTCTGAGAGTGCGGAGCAATCGATCGTTACAGCCACCATCATGAGCGATCCGCAGACCAAAAGTACACAGTCAGTGCCACTACCGGCTGCGCTGCTTCCTGCGATGGCCCACAACATCGGCGCGGCATTGTCCGATACCCGCACCGGGCAAATCGCACAGAATCTGATGCAGCGCTATCCCTGGTGGAATGCTTATGCCGCGAAGAATCCGCTCCATGCTGCCGCCCTGCTAGATGTGTGGCGCATCTTGCTTAGCAAGCAAGATCTTCCTGCTGCGCCGGTGCCACAAGATCACGGTGGCGCAACGCTGGTGGAGCACACGCTGAACGTGCTGGATGGCATGCTTGAGCTTGCCCCGGCTTGGCGCTACGAAGGCGTGCGCGACACCAAGGGCAAGGTTGTCGTACCTGTTGCCGACGTCAACCGAGGATTCCACGTGTTCGACAAGGGCGATCCCGTGCTCAACCCCATGCTTGTCCTGGCGGCTGTCGCGCACGATATAGGAAAAGTCGAGTGCTATCGGCAAGTCGACCCCAAGCGGCCTGAACGTGTGGAGGAGGTAGCGCCAAATCATGGCGAGATGGGCGCGAAGATGCTGCGCGGCGTGCCGTCGCTCATGAATCTGTCGATCGGTGACCGTCAGGCTCTGATACTGGCGGTCTCCTACTACCACCACATGTCGGACATGCCGATCGCTGGGTGGATGGGCGACCTCCCGCGCAGTCTCATGATGTTGCTGTATGAAGCTGACTGCCTTGCTTCGTGGCGCGAGGGGGGACGCGACGAGGAGAAGATGAGAGCGGGATCAGTGACCCAGCGCGCCGCGAAGGGCGATGCGGCGCAGCGGTCGCAGGCTTCCGTGCAAGACATGATGCCGCAGGAGGATGATGACGCGCCGGCCTTCGAGCACGATGATCTGCAAGAGGATCCAAACGCAACCGCCACAGAAGAAGCACGGCACCTTATCGATCGGGCACGTGCGGCAGCGCCAGCCCGGGAACACAAGCGCAAGGATGCCACCGAAGTCAACGCCGACGTTGCCCGACCCTACTGGAAACATCCAACTGGGCGTACGCCGCTGGACTTCTTGACTGAGGCACTTACGCGGGATAGCGCGATCAACGGGCGTAGTACGCAAAAGAGGCTGGCAATCTGGTCTGCTCCTTGGTTGTACGTTCTGGACCAAAAGATGCGCACCGTCATGGAGCCGGACATCGGCGACACGTCCGCGCCACGCGGCCAGATGTCCAGCTTCACCAAGGAGCTTCTCGCTCAGCTGGAAGCTAAGGGTTGGCTGTACAACAACCACGAGGGCGTTCGCCTATCCCACAAACGCGCCCTGTGGCTGTGCGACATGGGGGGCGATAACCAGGTGGCCATGCTGGTTGTTTCCGACGAGTGCATACCCAAGATCATTTTGACCAATGCAGGCGGCATCAAGGAAGCGCCGCAAATCGTACGCCCTCTCTGGGGGGCGACGAGCGCCATCAACAAAAGAGGCGGCTCGGTTGATGACGGCGACATATCGGAGACACCCGAGCCACCCGCGACCGCGGGTGAGGCGCGGATGCACTTGAAGGAAGTTGAATCCGAGCGTGAGGCCCCTGAGGATAGCGTGCCGGCGCCGCAAGAGTCTGACGTTTTCTCGGTGCTACCGCCAGGCTTTGGCGCGGCAATCGTCGAGTCAGACGAGCCGGACGACCCCGAGCTTGCCTTACCACCCAGGCCGATCCTAGACCTCTACCGGCTCAGGCAGGACGTGATGGAGGGCAAATTCATGCCCGAGAAGCACGATGATGGAACGGTGCTCGTAGCAGCCGACCTTGTTTGGACCGAATATGAGCAACCGCGCACAATTCCAGAGGGCATGAAGCTGGTGCTCAATTCGAGGACTGGTACAAAATTTCTGCGATTCAAGCTTGCTTAGTGCCTCTACATTCAGAGTTAGAGGTTGCTTAATTCATATGATTCATATGGCGTAGCGGGGAATTTTTCTTCGATCGCAAAGCTTAGTTATTCAAGCTGATCCTGAGACGGGGTACTAAGTTCAATTGCGTACCCCGCTTAGGGGGGATTGTGGATAGTTCGCATTCAGCAAGAGCATACGGGTTCAATATGAATACCCGCAAGATCAAGAGCCGGCGCGCCTTTGACGAGACGGGTGAAATTTTAAGCACATGGGGGTGCGGGTGTTGTTCGATAAAATTGATCCGATGTCACTTGCGCAATTTAACGGGCAAGCGGTTGAAGAGCCCAGAATTGTTTCTATTGGGCGCGACGAGATTGTTTTTCACGGCGGCGTACAAAAAGCCTTGCTTTCCGGCCCGGCTCTTCACGTCGCATTAGCCCATATCTGGACTACTACGCCCATGGCGCACGATGCGATCGTCGAAATCGTGCAGCTGCTCGACCACCTCTTCTAGCGAACAATGGCAGCAACCCGCTGGGATGCATCCCGCCTTCAAGGAATACGGGATGGCACAGATACCGAATACTTGGCCATCCTCAATCGAAGCGTACGTGGATGCGCGGTCGTTGGCGCGCGCGCCCTGGGCAAGAGCGTCGGACATTCCATCTTCGAGGAAGTGTGCCAGGAGCTCTGGATCTTTCTGCTCTCCAAGCTGGATACGCTACGACCGGATGCTCCACTCGAGCCCTACCTGATCGCGGCAGCCAAGCTCATTGCCATGTCCACGGCAAGGAAGCTTTTCCCCCTCGCGGAGAAGAGCATAGACGAGGACTCCGACGGCGAATCTGGTGAAAGCTGGGTGCGTTCGAAGATGGAATTCGAGGCCGGCAACAACCCTGGGGAAGCCGACGGCGGCGTCGGTCTGGCCACGGAAACGGAAGGACATGCTGAGTGGGGCCTTGATGCAGCGCTTGGCTTTCCAGGCGAAGCTGCGACGCAAGGCGGCGACGACACTGCTGAAAACCTAAATGGCGCAACAGATCATCTTCGCGCGACGCCCACGTCTGTTGCGGATGTTGAGGCTCGCATCGACAGAGAAAAAGCGCTACAATTGCTAACCAATAAGAGCCCACAGCTACGTCAGCTGCAGCTCTACAACCGGTTGGCCTAAGCGATGTCGATCTCCAAGCAAATTCACGATCAGGTTGAAGACGATTCCGCACCTTTTCGGATGATTCCCGATGACACCGAAGAGGTGTCGAAAAAGGTTCTGCAAGAAGCCCCGCGCCAGGATCAATCGGCCAAACGCAGGCACGGTCACGTCCCCAAGAGCGAGGCGGGGAAGATTCTGCGCGACATCCGCAAGACGCTTGGCGTCAGCATGATGGAAATGGCCTCCAACCTGAACTTGCAATACGTAACCTACTGCTCGTACGAGTACGGCAAGGTATTGCATGTCAATGAGGAAATCCTGAATCGCGCGCAAGAGCTACTGGTAGCGGACCGTGATCGCCTGAAGGCGCTCGAACCGTTCGCTGGTCGCACGATGCAGCAGATCGTGAAGAACTGGTGCCTGCGAATGGACATCCCGTTTGGCAACATCACCGAGTTTGCTAACCAAATTGGTGTGAACAAGTCGACCGTCAGCCGCTGGCTGTCTGGCGAAATCAAGCCGCAGCCGCAGCAGATCCTGCGCTACGAAGCGATCGTCACGAACGTGGAGCGGCTCTTGAATAACGCTCGCGCACGCGTACTGGAAAAGCAAGCGGCTAATTGACGGCGCATCCGCGCCAGATCTGCTGGTATCAAAAAAAAGACCCCGGAAGCCGCTTACGCGACTGTCCGGGGTTTTCCTTTACTGCGGGCGCATTGCGCGCTGAATGGCTCTGAACGTCGCATTGACGAACGCGTCTGGGTGCCAGTTCACCACGTTCTCTACGACCATCCCTGGAACCTTCTGGTCGCTACCGATCACGACGTTGGCCAGTTCGATGTTGGCCATCTTGGCGGTCTCGATGACGTCTTGCGCAGCCCCGAAATCACCGTCGGTGATGGTCAGCACGATCTTGCGATTACGCCGAGAGCTTGCCACGCTGGCTAGGGCTGTCATGGCAGAGCTTGCCCACATCGTCCCGCCAGTGGGCCGGTAACACGCGGCGATCTGACTGCGGTGCGCCTTCCAGGTTTCGTCATGCTTGAGCAAGACTGTCCGTCCGTCGTTGAAGAATGACATCGAGACATCCACCAGGCCGTTGAACTCCGCGCAGGCATCGCCTACAGCCATGAGGCAGTCCGTGACGACAGTGGTAATACCGCTCATGGAACCAGACGCATCGACCATGATCTCGATCGCCGTGTCCAGGCCCGGTGCGGTATCACCCTCCTCGTAGAACACGTCGCGCTTTCCCAAGCGCGCGGGCAGCATCGAAACGGATAGCAGCCGGCCAGTTTCGCCAGCAGCATCGTCCTCGTCTTCGGCTTGCGCCTGCAACAGGTCACGCATGCGCGTGCGCAGCTTATGAGCCATGCTGCTGATCGGTCGTGAGCTCTTTGGCTGACTGTTCCGCGTCTTGCGCAAATCACCAGCTGGCTTGACGTAGGTGGAGTCGTCGTTTGTGGCGACCCATTCCTTGATCACGTCTTCCGGCGAGACGTTGAACGTGGCATTGGGATTGAACTTGAACTCGTTGCCACCACGTCCCTGGCCATTGCCTGTGGCTCCCTGTGCATTGGTTTTCCCAATGTCAGGTTGCCCACCGCCGCTCGATGCGAGGTCACCACCAGCACCCTGACCGGCATCCTGATGACTCCCGTTCGCCCCTTGCGCGCCCTGTCCGTCTTTCCCAGGCGCCACAGACTGGCCCGACTGGTCCGCCTGGGTACTGCCAGAATGGCCTGGCTGCGATGGTTGGCTTTGCCCGTTTCCGGCGCCGCCCTGCTGCCCCGCCGTACTTTGCTGACTTTGAGCCTGGGGTTGCTGGCTCTGGGGTTGCTGCTGGGGCTGTTGAAGCAACCTGCAGATCTCCTCCGCAGCCTCCACAGCCTCTCTCGTCGATGAGCCTGTCGCACCGCGACGTGCAACCACCATGACCTCGTCGGTCAGTGCATCGCCGAGCGCGCCTCGCATGCCCTTCTCGCACGTGGCATTCTTGGCCAGATCGAGGGGCTGCCTGAGGATTTCCGTGCGCAGGGTACGCAGGATGCCCAGACCGATGCAACTATGTACGTCAGCGGTCGGATCCCAGAATCCACGAGCATCCACTTCGCCCGCCATCTCCGCAAGGATCTTGCGGGCACCCGGGAGCTCCCTCGGCGCTAGCGCTTCGATACGCACGTCCTCTAGCACGTTGGCCAAGGACTGTGCAAACGCAGTGCTACCCCACACCGAAAAATCGGTGTGTCGGCCATGTCCAAGGGCTTCGTGGGCCATCGCGCCTCGGAGCATGGCGCTCATCGGCACAACTTCAGCAGGATCCACAGCCGCCAGCGACGGCGGAATAATCACTGTCATCGTGCCACTGGGTTCCTTCCTGATTGCGAAGGTCGGGGCGTTGCTGTCCCAGACGACCTGCATCCCAGCCTGACGTGCAAGCATGTTTGCGAGAATCGAAAGATTGACCATCTTGAGCTCCTGTTTGGTTCTGGCGAAATGCCAGCGTTCACGATTGGTTGTCCGCTCGAGGAAAAGAAAAAACCCGCCGGCGACATACATCGCGCGGCGGGTTCGTGTTGTGGACTGATCTGTCCCTCACCAGGACCAGGCTTCCACAGGTTCCTCAACTTGAACCGTGGCGACTGCGGTGGACTCTGGTTGGTTCGCCTGAATCGGCGCTTCTTCAGGCAAGGCAGCTTGCCAGTTCAGGTCCAGCGTAGCGACTTGAGCCTGAGCTTGACGTACCCCGAGCAGCAGGGCCGGGTCAATCTGGTCGGGTAGGTTGCTGGAGATGCTGACCAGGAAGTCAGGCCGCTCCAGGGCACCCATCAGCGCAGCGAGGATCGCGTAGTCCGTGCCTTCGATCTTGCCACTATCAGGCAACCGTTGAAGAGTCGCCTCGATGAGCCTGGCCGCTTGCCCCAGATTTCCGCCCAGGAATTCCAGCGTGCGCAGTTTCTCCCGGATTCGGTGAACGATCCCCAGCGTCTTTTTGCCGGCCACGCCCCGGGACGGATCCCACGAAGTGCGGACGTCCTGGGCGATTTCTTCCAGGGCGCGCCGCGGCAGTACGCCGAGCTCGACCAACACGCCGTCTTCTGCCGGATTCGCGTTGGCTACCACGCTGTTGTCGATCTTGTAGATTGCCACCGACACGCCCATACGAGCGCGCGCGTCGTCGATTGTCGGGAACCGGCCTTGGTAGGGCCCGATCTCCGGGTGATCGTCGAGCCATTGCTCCTTGCTTTCCTCGAACTTGTCGAGGAACGCAGAGATGGCTTGGCGAGCATCTTCAACCGTCGGTGCCAGCAGCGCCTGAAGTGTGCCTGCGGCATCCTCCGGCACCGCCCAGCCCGACAAGAAACGCACGCCCATGCTGCGGCAGATGCGCGCCATACGGGAGCGGATGGTGCCCAGGCCGGTCAGCGTCTCGGGATCGATGTAACGAACGGAGCCACCCGTGAACGCCGGACCATTCTCAGCGCCCGTGTCCTTGGAGACCGTACCGCTGATCGCGCGCAGATCCGGGGCGAAAACCACAACGTTCTTGAGAATGCTTTCTTGCGTCATGACACTACTCCTTGTAGTTCCGGCAATGCGCCGGGGTTCAGGGAGTAATTGTCAGATATGGACGAAGAAAAACCGGGGCCTCACGGAGGCGCCCGGTTGTGTTTTGGCATGCTAGCGTCCTTGCGCGACGTGTGCCACGAGGGCTTCGATCGCGCGCGCCTTACTGGAGAAGCGGCCGAGCGCGCTACCGGCGGCCGTCTCAGCGCTCCAGTTCGCCCCGCCACCGAGGACGGTCCCAGCGCGGCGCTCTCCGCACATGACTAGAAAGCGGCCTGAGCCTTCGCGAGTGATTCGAATTTGAAAGTGCATGACAAGATCTCCGGTTGCCCACAGGGATTGGAATGATTGCGGCCTTCGGCCGCTCCATGAATCGAGAGTGGTTGTTGCTATCCGGCAATAGAAAAAGCCCACCCTGCGAACAGCAGAGTGGGCCTTTTGAAGCAGTGCAGGCTTACGCCCCTTCCTTGACCCAGCGATCCCAGATTTCGAGGACCGCGCTGGCTTCATCTTCCGGCGCACCGTTCAGGCTGGTATCCAGAAGCGCTTCACGTGCCGAATCGACGATCCCGCTGATCTTGCTGTAGCCGACCGTCTCCATGGCCCAGACGCAAAGCGAACGGGTGGACATGATCACGCGCAGCGTGCCGCCGCGACCTACGAAGTTCTTGCGAACCTCGCCGGCCAGTTTGACCATGCCTTCCACAATCGCAACCGGAAGACTGGGCGCAAGCTTCTGCAGCAGGGCCTGCTCATCTGTGGCATCCATGTGTCCGACCTTGAACACCTGAAAGCGGTCCAGAAACGCGACCGAACTGATGCGCTCGCCCTGGTACACGCCCGAATCGTCGCCATAGCCGCCGGAGTTACCGGTGGCAATGAAGCGGAAATTCGGATCGGCCATCACCACCTCTCCCGTGTCCGGAATGGTGATCGAAGCGCGACTGTCCAGAACTTCGGCCAGGTTCATCTGCTCACCAGAGTCCAGGCGAGTGATTTCGTTGGCCAGAAAGATACCGCCATGGCGCATGGCCATGACAAGCGGGCCATCGCGCCACTGTGTGTTGCCACCCACGATCTCGTAACCCCCGACCATGTGAGAGAACCGCGTCTTGCCCGAACAGGCCAGACTGAACACGGGGATGTTCAGGCGCGAGGCAATTTCATTGACGATCGAAGTCTTGCCGACCCCCGGTTCGCCGATGAGCATCGCGTTGCGCCGAGCCGGGTTGCCCAGCAGAAAGCGCAGCAGCTTCTTGAGAAGAAGCAGCTGGAACACATACCCAGCGGATACTGCCGGATAGGCCTGCGCCGGGATGCCGTCAATGCGCTCACGCACCTGGATGGGGGCGCTCGCGCCGGGAATGCCGAAGAGATTTTCGATGGTGTTGCTCATAGATCTGGCTCCTGAGTGTCCGGCGGAATGCCGGCGTTCAGGTATGGTTGTCAGCTGCCACCAAAGAAAAACCCATCTCCTCGTGAGGAGATGGGTGTAGTGCTGCAGATCAAATCAGGACGGCCGGGACTTCAACCGTCGGCCCCAGCTTGGTGCCTACCCAACAACGCATCGCCGCGATGAGAGCGGTATGACCGTCAAATCGCTGCTGGCGCTTATGGACCTGATAGGAGTGGCCACCGTAGCGCTTGCCACCGCTAACTGTGTGCTCAGCCCAGTCGACCGTTTGACCATTGCCCATATCGGCACTGCGCATGGCGAACCAGAGGTGCGACCCGGCATGCCTGCGAATGCCGATGGCTTCGCGCGCAATGATTGGCCCGGCGTCTGCCCAGCTAACCGACGGGTCGAATGGGCGCTTTGAGCCGATCCAGATACGCCGACCCTCTGTGATGGTGGGCTCCAGACCTTCGCACATTGCCACTGCCCAATCAAGCGCAGCGCCAACGAGGTCTCTCGTATTCACCGATTTCATGACACGTCCAGCGTCTCGGCTGCCTCGAAAGCATCACACTTGCGCACATAGCCCGAACTGTCGACCAGCCCCGGCCATCCCTTGCCGCACGACGAGCTCTCGCCTGGACTGTAGGTGCAGTGCTTGCAATCCGAGCACAGGTCATCATCGCTGATGGACTTGTCGGTAAAGGGAGTCGGAATCGGGCTCAGGCTCTCGTCCGCGTCATCCTCCTGGGAGATGCCCGCATCCTCTTTGCTCACCCATACCCATGCGAGCACGTACGCACCGTCGTCCGATGGCGACAGCACCGGCCGGTCGTCGAGATCGATGTCGCCGTCAGACCCGGACTGGTAGTTTTCACGAGCGGCCTGCGCGAATGGATCGTCCGGCTCGCTTGCAAACGCGGCCAGACAGTCGCCAAAACGCAGGCCATCCCCGACGAGCGCAGCCAGCAGCGTGCTCGCACTGTCCGAACTGAGCCCCGGTTGCTGGATCTCGATGCCCGGGAACACGTCCACGAGGCCTTGCCGGTCGTTGGCGTCCAGGGCGCCAAGTGCGGACAGCTGGTTGGCAATCGCGCCGACCAGGCATTGCAGCCCGTTGCCTTCGGGCGATGCGATCTCTCGCGGCGGGTAGCCGGCCTCGAGGTCGCGCAAGGCAGTCATAGCGTAGTGCAGCAGTTGAATTGCTTTGATCATGATGGTCTCCATAGGTCCGACGAAATGCCGGTTTCCTGCATGGTTGCCGGATGGAGGCCAATAAAAAACCGGGCACACGGGCTCAACGACCTACATGCCCGTGCCCCAAATGAAAAACCCGCCAGCCTCCCGAAGGAGACGTGGCGGGCGTATAGCAGGTTGCGTGGTTAGATGGGCTTGCGGAGTTGCGTCATGCGCTGATGTGCAGGATGACCTGCTGAACTTCCTCGCCGGGCCTGCCGACAGGCAACTGACCCAGGAACGCACCAACATCTCCTACCTTATAGACCTGGTAGTGGCCGTTGGTCAGTCGGCCAATCGGCACATCGTCCGGCACGCCTTCGATGTAGGCCCGCAGTTCGCCGACCGTTTCAACAATCTTGCTCTCTTTACGCATGATGAGTCCTTTCTGGTTGTCCTGAATTGCGTTAATTCTCTTCCACGTCGTCGACCGTATCGTCTTTCCCGAAATAAGCAGGCGCGTGGCCCGGTTTGGTTGCTATCGCTTGGCGATCTCTGCCCTGTACGCTGCCCACTCTTCGGGGGTGCGCATGGCGTATCGCGGCGCGCCGAGATTCGGGTGCGTCAAATGCGCGACTTGGCCAAGCATCTCGTCCCAGCCGAGGCCGTCGCAACGGCGACCGTCCGGCATCACTACATCGAAGCCACTACCGCAATCGCGCACCTCGACCGTGAACGACAGCTTGAGCGGCTGCTTGAGGAAGTAGCTCGTCGTCGAGTCATCGCGGGCGTTCTCCGGTTGCATCTGCGACAGTTCGTGCGCATAGGCCAGCGCATCGTGGCCCGCATCGTTCTGCAAAAGCAGAACCGTGTTCCCCGACTCGACGCCATCGGAAGCCAAAATCTCGACGACGTTGAAGTAGCCCGCGGAGACGCCTCTATCGAGGTCGTTCCACCAGACTTGCGAGCCCGGCTCCAACGTGCGCAGCCAGGAATCGCTCGAAAGCGAGGTGTTATCGGTCATTTTCTGCTCCAAGTAACTGCCGGCGGAATGCCGGGTTCACAGGTAGTTGACGGGCCGGAAAAAGAAAAAAACCCGCCAGCGCAAACGCTGACGGGTTCGGGTCATGCAGCCAGAAGGGCTTCGTTCCAGTCTTTGCCTTTCTCGGGGCGCAAGCGCTGAGTTTTCAGACCGACGCCGGCGACGGCTTCGATCATCGTCGCGGCGGTGCGATCACCAGCGTCATCCGCATCAAGGCCCACCAGCACCTCCAGATTCGCATTGCGCTGCTTCAGGGTCTCGAACCAGGGCAGACGCCAAGAATTGGCGCCAGGGAGCGCCATGATGGCGGTGTCCTTGTCTTGCCCCTGCTCAACCAGGCTGAGCATGTCGATGTACCCCTCGACGACGATCAGGCGGTTCATCTCGCCGTTCGGCCGCCACCACCATGGGTAGACCAAACGTCCATAGCGCAACGCCTTGACCTCCGTGCGATCAGCCTGGTGATTCAGGCGGAACTCGACGCCCGATTTCTTCGGCAGGATGCCGACGATCGGGCGGAAAGCTGCCGCCGGGCATGCCGCGCCTTGACGCAGCAGGCCTGACGCCATCAGGTGGATGCTGCCGATCTGTTCACGAAGCCAACGAGTGGCAATCGGCGACTGCGATGGCAGACTGCGGATGATGCCTCGCCCCCACGCCTCCTGGAACACCTTGCTCGAGATGCCCCGGCGTCGAAAGTAGGCTTGCGCGTCGCGCTTGCCTTCCTGCGAATCCAGCAGCTTGTCCACGATGACGTTGATGGCTTGCGCCTTGGCGCCATCGTCGATAGGCGCTGGACCCGCCTCTCGGCGGGGAGCCTTGGAGGGTTGAGATTGAACGACTCCAGTACGAGACTGGACCTCCTTAAGCGCGGCACGCAAGGAAATGCCGCGTGAAACGGCAAGGAAGTCGGCCGCGTCCCCTCGGATCCCGCAGGCATGGCACTTGAAGCGCCATTTCCCACCGTCTCCTACATAGACGCACAGCCGGTTCGAGGTTTCCTGCCCCTCACCACACGAGGGGCAGCTGGCGCCGCCCCATGTCCTCCCTTGCTTGCGCAGGGCAAAACCCTGTTCCTGAACAAGCTCGGGAAGATCAACCACGATGACCTCCCAGCCAGGTGTGTTTCCACTCGGCTTGGCGCGTCAGGCTGGCCGCGCGTCGCAGACTCTTCTGACGCCAAGCAGCGCCGACGAAAAAGCACGCGCGACGTAGAAACGCCTGGCCAGCATTGGACTTCACCATCACGACAAGCAGGCGCCACCAGAACAGCAGAGCGGAAGCACCAACCAAAGCAATCAGCCAAACCATGATCGTCTCCTGAAAATCCCGGACATCCCGGGGGTTCAGAAGTAGTTGTTAGCTGGCACAGACAAAAAAGGGTGTTGCGCGAGTTGGTATTGCCAAGTAAGATGAATTTCACGCGGACACAGCACCCCCGCGTTCACCTGGGTGCCATCTGGAGAACAATATGTTTCAAGCCATCGCTGGGCTGCTCGCCCATAAAATCGATCGTCCGCAGCATGTCGAGATGAGTGAATCTCCCCAGCGGACCGCCTCCCCCATTTTCGTCGTCCCCAAAGCTGTCCGGCGCGACATCGAGCAGATCACTGGGCTGAGCCCGGCTGCATTCCTGAACGCCTGCAAGGACTATGCGTTTGAAATCCCAGGTATCGTGCAGTGCCCCGTAGTGGCGCACCTCACCAGCTGGCTAATTGGCCTGGGCGAAGATCCCACGACCGTGTACGACTGCTCGATAGCCGATCTCTGCGACATGGCCCGGAAACACGGAGGGATTGAGCTCGCGCCAATCATCGCCGAGCCGCTGCGCGCCTACGCGCTCTGGCACGCTGGCCGCGCAATCATCGTCATGGTGTCCGTCGGCCGCGGCACCCGGATCGTCGCAGTGCGCCCTTACGAACACGGCACGATCGACTCGCTCATCCCGGATCCCGAATACGCTCTTCGATCTGCCAAGGCCCAGGGCATCGAGCTCAGTGAAGAGGAGATCCAGTCCGCCTTCGCGTATTGGTTCGAGATCAGGGTCGCCGAGGATGGCGCACTGCATACGTTGCGCACGCCGCCCGAGCTCGTCGAGCGCGATGCCTGCGAATACAGGATCGTCGCGACAGCGCGCACTGGCACGGTGAAGACGTTCACGATCCGGCTGAAGAACGAACTGTCCCTGAAGGACCGCGCGAATCCGGAACTGATGCTCGAACATCGGCATGACGTCATGCATCAGGCCTTGGAACATTGCGAAGGCCTGGGCTGCACGCTCTACTTCTTCCTGTCCAGCGACAAGGCAGCTGCGCCGGCGGCAGAGTGGGTGCTCGAGCCATCGATCGTGACCAACGTAGCAGACACGGATTAGGCCGTATCCCAGCCACCTGGGTAGCTATCGATCGGAATCGCCGGACGACTGCTGCCAGAACTCCTGCATCTGCTGCATGCGCAGACTTTGCTCGGTCGTAGCGTAGACGCTAGTGGTGACGAGCGACGTGTGGCCCAGGTTGGCTTGGACCGCCGTCAAAGCGACACCCGCCTCCAGCGCATGCGAGGCGTGCGAATGCCGCAGCCAATGCGCCGAGGCGCCAAGTAGGCGCTCCGCACGCGCCGGATCTTGAGCCTTCACGCTCTCGGCGGCGCGTTCTGCCGCTTGCTTCACGTCTCGCGCAAGCACCGACGCATTCACGCCCTCATATGGATCGAGAGAAATGGTCAGGCCCTTCGGGCCAACCCACCCCAGCAGATACGCGCCATTGGCACGTGCACCTTGGGCTCCGCGCGCATGCGCCATGCGCCGTGCCCTATCGATGATTTCGGCGGGAACAGGCACCTCCCGATACTTCTTGCCTTTGCCGACGACACCAAGCAGGTAACCCTCGCCGAGTGGCATGACATGTTTGAACATCGCACCTGCGGCCTCTGAGATGCGTAGACCCGTGGCGTACAACAAATCGAGCAGCAAAACCGTACGCTCACCGCGCGCGCCTGGGCCTGCGTGCTCACGCAGCAGGTCCAGATCGGCTCGCGAAAGCAGGCGGCGCCCGAACTGTTGACGCAAATTCTGCCGGCCCGGCCGCGGCAGGTGAAGTGCCGGATTGAGGCGCATGATGCCCGTCTGCACGAAGAACGTGAACATCTTGCCGATGATGATGGTGGACTGGCGCAGGCTGGCCTCAGAGAGCGGTCCCTCCAGTGGACGCCACGCTGGGCTGTTCTTCGGAATGTTCCTCGGCGCGCACCAGTGCTCGCGCGGCTGGGGATCCTCCAGGAAGTCCCGGTAAGCAATGACGTCTTGTCGCACGAACTCGACAATGCGCTTGCGGCGCTCGAACGTAGCCCAGATCAGCAGCCTCTCGACTTCGCGGCGGTAGGCGCGCAAGGTGTGGCCGCTGTAGCGCGACAGAAATGCACGTACCGCGTCGGCATGAGTCTGCGCTCCTAGCGCGTTACTTGCACTGGCCGGATCGTCCAGCACGTTCACCAAAGTGAGAAACGTGGCCGGCACCAACAACTCGGCGTTGTCGGCGGCCTGCGATCCCGTGTCGATCGGCACAGCCGGCCAGGCGGCGCGCTCATCAGTCGTCAACGACCACTCGCGCATGAAGGCCTCAAGGCGCTCGGCCTTGAGTCGGCCGATGCCGCTGATGCTCGTGTGCCAGTATGGACTCATCATCCGTACGCACAACGCGTGCAAAGACACGATCCCACTGGCCTGCAGACACGACGCGATACGCGGTGCAAACCAGTCATCGATCGGGTCGCTTGGCACAGGACGGCGCGCAAACTGCGTCTCGATCTGCTCGAGCGCTTGAACGATGGCTTCGCCGCCGACGGTGATCCGCTCCTTTTCAGGCGCAGTTTCGCTATTGCCCGTGAGTGCGAGCACGTCGAAGTCGAACAGCTTGGCAAGCTCGGGCTTGCCCGCCTCTAAGGCCGCGCCTGCGCAAGTCTCATGCACCTCCATTAGAGTCTGGCGCACGAAGCTACTATCGACGCGCCGGCCGTCATAAATCAGCGACAGGTAACGGTCGAACGCAGCGTTGACGTCCATGCCATCGATGACGCTGCGCAAGAAGGCAATGTGCGGAAGATCGATTCGCATAGGTCCGTCCGATGCGCGGCCGGGATACCGCTCTGGGGTTGGATCTGCAGCCATTCTAATGATGTCGAGCCGCGCATCCCTGGCTGCTTGATTTTGATAGTTATCATACCTTGCTTCTCGCAGTGTTGCTACATATACTCGCAACACAACACAAATTGATCGTTATTCGAAGTCCACGAGCCACTGACCATGAACCAACTCAAGAGTGCCAGCGCCGAGGTCTACAGCACCCGCAGCTTTACGGCATTGCTCATCGTGCCGGTGAGCATCATGGCCGCGCTCAGCCTGTTCCCGGCTGCGACGCATGGCGTGGTGTTCGGCCTGATCGCACTGCTGGTGCTGCTGAGCGTTGCGGCGCTCTTCAACCTGTTGCGGCAGCTGCTCGACATGAAGCTGAACAACCTTCCCATCAGCCCCGGTCTAGTGCTTATGGTTGCAACAGGTATCGCGTGGCATGCAGCTGCCCGTACCTTCCCTTCCCTCGCCGGCTGGATCGTCCCGGGCTGCGCGGGCATGCTCATTGTTGGCGCGATCTACACGCTGTTTGCGGTAGCCATGGCGCTGACAACCAAGCCAGTCGTTATGCCCAATCAAGATCTGCTGCTGGTCTGGGAGGAACAATACGCGACCGCCCCTGCCGGTGCCGCTGATCAGACGCAGCTGCCGACGCAGAACTTCCAGTTCCGTGCGGCACGCCCCAGTGTGAACTTCGACAGCATCGTTGGTCAGGAGACCCTCAAGAGCGATATGCGCCGTGCGCTGTCGGCCTGGCAAGAGAAATCGGGCAATGGCGTCCTGCTGTTCGGCCCTCCTGGCGGCGGCAAGAGCCTCATGGCCAGCGCCCTGGCTGGGCAGGCCGCCCTGGGGCTCATTAAGGTGAGCTACGGCGATCTGGCGTCCAAGTGGGTTGGCGCCACCACCGAGAATCTGCGCAAGGTGTTTGAGGACGCCTGGGCGCAGGCGCCCGTGGTGCTGTTCTTCGACGAAGCGGACAGCCTGGTCAGCCAGCGCTCCGGATCGGGCAGCTACGAGGAATACAACCGGATGGTGACGACGTTCCTCTCGCTCGTGGACGACACGCGCACCCACCATCCCGGCGTGCTGCTGGTGGCGGCGACCAACTTCAAGGACCGACTGGACGAGGCGGCGGTGCGCGCGGCGCGCTTTGACTTCCCCGTGGAGGTGCCGCTGCCCGACGCGCAAGCCCGCGCCCACCTGATCGACATCGAGCTTAAGAAGGAACGCATCGGCATCGACAATGGGGTGCTCGAGCGGCTCGTGCGGCGCTGGGGCGGCTTGAATGTGCCGACGATCCAGAAAGCCACCCAACGCGCCATCGAGATCGCTCGCGCGGGCAATGCAAGCGAGGTCAATTTCTCGGATCTGCTCAAGGCCATGCGGACACTGCAAGGCTACAAGGGCGGCGCCGCGGAGGGCACGAAGGAGATCGGCCAGCTGTTCTATGCGCCTGAAGTCAAGCGCCGGTTGGAAAACCTCGCTGCGCAGATGCGCGATCTCGACCGTTTCGAGGAACTAGGCGGCACTCTGCCCAAGGGCGTTCTGTTCTCCGGCCCGCCGGGCACGGGCAAGACTGCAGCGGCGTCTGCCCTAGCCAAGGCGTGCCAGTGGCCGTTGCTCGTGTATTCGGGCAAGCAACTGATGTCGGAGGACGCCGTGCAGAAGCTGCGCGACAAGGCGAGCAACATGCGCCCGGCCATTGTCTTCATCGACGAAGCGGATGACATCCTCGCCGATCGCTCGATGAGCGCGACCAAGGAGGCTACCAACGCTCTGCTGCAACTCATCGACGGCGCCGGCGGCATGCTGCAGGACGTGGTGTGGATCGCGGCGACAAACAATCCGGACATGATCGACGCTGCAGCCGTGCGCGGTGGGCGCTTCGGGACGCGTGTGGAGATTGGGCTGCCCGACGGCGACGTCGTTCGAGATGTGGTGGCCTGGTGGGCGTCCGAGCACGCCGGCTTCCTCGGTGAAGGGGATCCGGTGTCTTGGGTGGATCAGGCGGCCGGAGTGCTGACTGGGCTGTCCCAGGCCTCGATCCTGGAGGCGCTCAAGGACGCCAAGAACATGGCTGTGATGGATGCCATGGGTGGACAGAACACGGGGAAGAAGGCAGTAGTATTGCTCGAGCATGTACAGGCCGCGCGCGCGGCAATGGCGGCTGCATGAGCACGGCAGCATCGTCCCCGGTAGGCGCGCGCCTGCGCGCCGCACTTCCCTGGTCCAACCTGTCTACAGCGGGCAGCTGGGCCGCCCTCGGCGCGCTCGCCGGCTGGTTTTCCATCGAATCCATCATCAGCACAAGCTGGCTGGCGCCCAACGATGCCCAGCGCATGCTGTTCGGCTTCGCCCTGCTGTCCATGACGCTGGCATTTCGGCCGAAACACCGCCGGCGCGATGTGGCACTGCTGTTCTTTGGCTGGTATCTCGGTGCCGGCTCGGCGATTCCATCTCTGTGGACTGGCTTCTTCGCAGGCTCGGTGGCCCCAGGCGTGATGGCCTGGCTAGGCTGGGCGCTGATAATGGCCGCCCCCTTCCTCCTCGCACCGCGAGGCCGGCCTTGGATCGGCATCCTTTGCGGACTGAGTCTGGGCGCAGTACCCCCACTGGGCATACTTGGTATGGCCTCTCCCCTTCTGGCAGCCGGCGCGCTGTTCCCGGGTTGGGGGCTGGCTGGCGTAGCGCTGATCGCCGCGCTGCTGGCCATCGCGTCCTGGAGCTCGACGGCGCGCACCAGCGGGAATAAGGCAGTGACGGCTGCGCTCATCGCAGCGCTACTATGGGGCGCACTCCAGGCTGCCACATATCGTCTGCCTGCCGCTCCCGATCTTGCTTGGGCGATGACGACGTATCTCGGCGACTATCCGGAGGCTCTGCAGCAGCGCTTTGCCCGCCAGGACGACCTCAAGGCGCAGGTGCGCCGCGCGATCGACGAAGGCGCCCGCCTGATCGTGCTACCTGAGGGCGCGAACGCGCAATGGAATGACGGCCAGGCCTTCTACTGGAGCGACATCGCAGAGTTGGCAAGGAAGAAGAAGGCGACGGTTCTGCTGGGAGTCTATGAGACCGATCCACTCACCCAGCATGACGGGCGTGACACTCTGCTCGACCTGGTAACGGACCAGCACTACACAGCGCAAATGCCCATGCCAATTGGAATGTGGAGACCGTGGGCAGATGAGCACTACCCGATGCGGGCACCCGGGGGCGGCCTGCAGACTCGCTACGGCCCGGCGTTAATCTCGATCTGCTATGAGGATCTGCTATTGTGGCCGCTGATTGCCCAGCGTCTGCAGATGACCGCGCATGGCACGACCCCGGCGCTGCTCATTTCAGCTGCCAACCAGTGGTTCGCTCACGACGGCAACGCGGTCGCTCAAACTCGCGCTATCGGCATGCAGGCCCGGATTTGGGGCGTGCCTTTACTTCGCGCGGTGAACTGGGCGCGGCCAGTTTCACATGCTCCATTCTCCGTCAATTGATGCAGGAAGGCCTAGATGCGCAGAATCTTCTTCTTGGCACTGCTGGTGACACTAGCTGCAGAAAGTACCAACGCCAGGTTGCTACATGGACGAAAGTTGAAGGTAACGGCGGTCAAGTAGTCGATGCTTAGGGTGCGTCGACAACCGAATGATCCTACGCTCGCGCCACCGACCCACTGAAAGCTGAAAAACAAAAACCCCCACACAGCCGATCACGGCTGCATGGGGGTCTTGAGTGAATCAGTATGTGGCCTCGATGATCTTCGTCGCATCCACGCCGAAAGTCTCTGCAGCCTCCTCATAGATGTCGCGGATAGAAACGCCGACCTTCTGGATGGTTTCACCGCGGCGTATGAAAGCAGTGGCGTGACCAGTCAGATAGCGCAGCTTCTCTGCACCGATCTCCTGCGCAACCAGCACCTCGCCCTCCGCAACGAACGGCATGATGTGCTGCTCCCACGAAAACTCAGCTTCATCGGTGCCCTCCAGGTCGTCCTCGGGCACCTGCAAGGCTTTCGCCAAGCGGGCGAAGCCTTCGGGGTCAGCCTCACGGTCCGGGATGTTCGGAGACAACCAGCAGGGGAAACCGCCGTTGTCGGAGTCGCCTGCGCCGAAGCCGACGTGCAAGCCTCCCTCGATTTCCTTTTCCCACATTTCCAGATCGGCGCCGATGAGCTCAAGGTGCTCCTGCAATGCCTCAACTGTCACGCCATCGTTGAGGCGGACATAGTTCGTCCGTGCACTGCCATACCAATTTGCCATGTCTTGCTCCTTATAGTCCGGCGGAATTGCCGGGATTCGGGAATGGTTGTGCGATGCCAAAAAGAAAAAACCGACCCACGCTTGCGCGCAGGCCGGTTTTCGGGTCAATGCCCGAGTCCTTGGGGCCGTGATCAGGCCTCCAGTTCTTCGGTCAGGTGAACGGACTGAAATTGCTCGTCCGGGTAGGCGTAATGCGCCTGCTCAGTGCTCGGCATCGCTCCCTTCGAAGTACAGATCCCTCAGATCGATCGCCGTCCCCGCGCCGCCGTCGTAGAACAACACGCCACGGTCGCGCTCGAACCCGGAAGGCAGTTCGCCATCGGTGCTGACACTGGTGATCAGATCGTTGAGATCGATCGCTCGCGTCTCGCAGTCGTAGTCCGCGTTTTTGGGATGCCCACGGAACCAGAACGAGGTGTTCCCCGCCCCGTGCTGCGGATACACCACAAGCTCGCTGTCGCGCATACGCAGACTGTTATCCGGATCGCTCCAGATGCCATTGTCTGCGTCAACATGCGCCACCCGAATGCCGGCCGCCGAAGCAGCTGCCGACACGCGAGCGATCTTGGCCAGAAACTCCGGCTTGACCTCGATTGCAGCGTAAGACGGGCTATCCCCGTCTTGGTTGCACGCGAAGGCATCGATCACCAGCTGGTACGGCGTGAACGACGGGATTTCCGGAAGCGCCTTGCGTGCTGCCATGGCGTCCCCGGCCAGCTTCAGCGCCCCGATGACTTCTTGCGCGGGTACGATGTTCTGGCGTTCGGCCTCGTGAAGCATGGCCTCCAGACTCACGGCACCGCTCATGACGTTTCGCACCACCAGGCCCAGGTCTTCGCCAGACGGCTCGATGGCGACGTCGTTATCAATGACTCGCCCGTCGGGCGCCGAGATTTCAACAGCGCGCAGGCCGGTCCAATCGTACGACGGATCGAAAACGAGATTGCCGACAGCATCCGCCCTTGCCATGACCGCTTCGATGATCTGGCCATCGTTGGCGTCATCCGGCACTTCAATGACTTCGGTTGCGTAGGCGGGGGTGTCTTGGCCCCAGGTGACTGTCACTTTCATGTGGCTCTCCTCAAGGTCCGGCGAAATGCCGGGATTCGGAGATAGTTGCCTGGTAAGGACAGAAAAAAACCTGCGGCCTTCGGGGGACTATCTTTGGGAGCCTGCTACGCCTCGGGCATATCAAACTGCAGCACCGTGTCGTCCCGTGAAATGAGAACACGCTCGGCTGTCGTCTTGCACACCCAGGTCTGTTGCAAACAGGCGTTTGGCATACTCAGTGTCTGGACGTCGAACACCACCTGGCAGGCTCCGTACTCCCTACGCGCAGATTCGTACCGGATTGCACCCGTAGGCGGAATAAGGCTTCTGGCATGCGTTGCAAGCGCGTGACAGTGAGCGTAATTCTCGGGATCACGCCAGTTGGCGCGGTGCGCGTTCCAGGGCGGTTCGGTCAGATCCAACTCTAGCCCGCAAAAGTGTGCCTGGAAGAACGTCAATTCCACGACAAGCTGCGTGTCCTTGAGTCCCTCGCTGTCCATAAAGAATTTCCAGCGCCAGTGGGCGATTTCTGCCGCGACGGTCTCTGGCTCGTCGGCTCCGTACCAAGCACCGCCCTCACCTGGACGGCGAAAGCGCGAGGACCACTGAGAGACATAGCGAAAGGGGGTCGAAAGCAGATAGGGCGCCCCTTCGGCTTCGACAGGCAACGTTGGCTTGCTATCCTCAAGCAATTGCTCGAGTAGATGCTGCTCATCCAGAGAGTCCGCCAGACGCATCGTCGCAACGCGATGCTGCGCCTCCACCGCGCGCCAGAGATCGCGATGTTGGGTGCCAATCGATGCCAGCCATTCTGCGTGCCACTGCATCAGGCGATGGCGCGCGCGCCGTCCAGATAGCTCACCACCCGCACGAGGCCGTCCACCTTCTGGATCGCATCCTTCGGGACTTCGTTGAAGGCGCGGTTAAAGGAAGACATCCAGAGCTTGCGGTGCTGGTCGCTGTTACCGACCATGGCATCCAGAGAACGGTAGACACGCACGAGCAATGTCGCGAGCTCTGCTGGTTTGGTCCCGATCTCCAGTTGCCGCTGGCCGGCGGCCATGCGCGAGACTTGCGACTCGCTCACACCGACCACACGTGCAAGCATGGCGTTATTCAACCCCAGCAGGTCCGCTGAGCGCAGGGCGGCCTTCGTCAGCACCGCGCCGGCGGTCGCCTGATTCTGCTTCCCTACGATTGCGTTGGTTCCCATTTGTTGAGTCCGGTTTCTTGCTATAGAAATCATATATCGCGATTCTTTCATTGGCAATAAAAAAGCCGGGCATGAGGCCCGGCTGTTCTGTGGTTATGTGCTTCATTCGGCGCACCGAATTGGACATCCTTTGAGGCTTGCGCTTGAGCGGCAACCGCATCCGTGAACTGGCCTACGCGTTCTTGACAAACACGGTCACGATACGACCGCTGCCAACGTTCTGGACATCGACGTTGATACCTTCCAGTTCGCGGTCGCGAATGTCATCGAGCGTGAACTTTGCTGCTTCCTCGGGAGAATCAGCAGTGACGCTCATCTCCACCCGGCCGGTCCAGTCCTCGCTGTCCTCGCCCTGCGGCGAATTCAACGCCTCAAGGGCGGCACGCAGGTCAATCCGTCGTGCCTCCTCGATGCTCGCCATCAAGCAGCAATGGGAATCGAGGAAACCGTCCGAAGGCCGTTCGCATTCTTTGTACGGGGTGCCGTCATCCTTTTCGAAATCCCAGATGCTGAGATCAGCAATCTGTTTGACAAACCGCGCCCTTTCCTCCGAATGCTGCATGGCTTGCGATAGCGCGACCTGAGTGGCTTTCATAGCGATAGAAAGGCGGTTGATCACCTCCACCGCATCCTCCGCCACCCCTGGAATTGCCGACTCAACAGAGTGCTCTTCCGAATTGAGGAGGCGTTCACAGATTTTGTTGGCGTTGGCATGGTCTTCCACATTCTGGGACTGCTCGACTGCTTTGAGTAGCCGCACGTATTGCGTTAGATCCCAGAGTCGCGCGGAACTCACCACCATCAGATCGGCTTCGCAGCCTTCATTGCTGCCCGACTCGTTCAGCGCATCGGTCAAGTCAAACAACTTGTTCAAATTGCTCATGGAATTCTCCTTGAGTATCCAGCCGGGATTGGCTGTATTCCAGAGTGGTTGCCCTGCCGGGACATAGAAAATCGGGCCAATGAGAAAAGCCCCGTCTCCGAAGAGAACAGGGCCTGGTTGCTTGATTTACAGTCGCTTAACGACAGCGCACGCTGTGGCAGCGGGCCGAACAGCTTGCCGCATCGAGCCGGTCATCCCATAGGATGTCGAGGGCTTTCCGGTTCGCTTCAGGCTTATTGTCTGCCGCGACCTTGATAATGCCGAGCACCGTGACTGCCACGTCGTCGCCGACGGCTTCAACGGTCACCGAGTAGATCCCGGGCAGCTTGTCACCGATACGTTCCACGTCGCGCCCGAGGTGCGTTTTCGAGTAGTCCTCGTGGTCTTCGTCCTGCTCCAGCACGCGGCCGGTGCGCGGGTCAATCACGAAGAACTCGAAATCATCGAGCACATCCACGCCGATCTCCGAATGGAAGACATCGAGCGCCGCAGCTGCCATGCTGCCTTCGGACAGGCCGGTGGCCACCATGACCGAATACACGGCGGGCACATGCCTGTCCTCGTCGTCCAGGGCCTTCCTGTTCACCACGGGGATGGCGGCGATGGCTACATTGATGAAATCAGCCATGGATGACAGCCTGCGAAGCGCTCTGCGTTGCATTCGCCTCCAAGCCCAACTCCAACAGAGCCTCGGCGTCCCAGTCCTCCAGCTTGCACTGGGAATCAGACTCGACCGCATTGGCCCAGTCCGAAGCCGTCCGGACTTGCTCAATGCTAAGCGGCTCGATCTCAATGCCAACTTCGCGGTAGGTGCCAAATTCGTGCTGATTGGTGGTCAGCACCAGACTCACGCCAACTGGAGGCTGGCCATAGGCGCGCTCGATCTGGCGAATGAATGCTCTGCACTCGCTACGATTGCGCACGGCAAAATTCACCTCGCCGACCTGGGCCACGTCCGCGCAGGAAGGGCCAGCGCCGACCTCGATTACGTTCTTCATCTGGGGTTCTCCTCTCATCTTCGGCGGGGATTCGCCGGTTTCCCCTGTAGTTGTTGCGCGCGGCACATGAAAAAACCCGCCAGCGTGTGCTGGCGGGTTGTGTGATGGTGGTGTGATTCAGCTGACGAACGATCACGCGCTCGCTTGCTGCCCCTCTCTCTGGCCGCTGGCCTTCACGTACCAGGTCTCCTTACCTTGCTTGCGGTACGGTTCGAAGTCGATGTTCAAATCTTTGGCAGCCTTGGCATAGTCGATCGTGCCCTTGACCATGGATTTGATCACCGACACGCCATAGCCTTCGGCGCGGCCACCCTGCTTCTCTGCCAACTCAATGAGTTGCGCGCGCAGCGCGTCTTTCTCGCCTTCGAGGTCGCCAATTCTGTCGACCAGCTCCAGGTAGGCTTGCGCAAGCGGCTCCATGCCATCGCCAAGCGGAGGACGTTTCTCGAACACCGCCTGCCAGAAGTCCAGCAGACACGGCAGCAACCGCTTCGCCATCATCGCCAGTTCGCCCATGTCGACCGGCACGATGACCAGTTCGTCCTTATCCGGGTCGTAGCTCACGAAGAACGCTCGCTTGTCGTTGCCCCAGGACTCAGGCATACCCCAAGCGACCAGCGCCTGGTGCGCGATTTGTGGCACGTAGTAATCGACCACCTGGCCATTCTTGGCCATCTCGTGAACCTTCGCGGATGGCACCTTGATCTCGACGATCGTATTGCCATCCAGGCTCATGCCATCGAACGATGCCGAAAGCTGCGGAAAGGGTTCGCACTCGCCGAAGCAAGGCGACACCATTTCGCCCGTCTTCGCCTCATACGCCAGGCGGGCAGTTTCCTCGTACTGCCGACCCCGATTCATCGCGAAGTTCGATTTCTGCGGCGGCAGTTGCCCGGTTTTCTCCAGCCAGAGGGCGTGTAGAGACCGCGCCCACGACGGCTTGCTGCACAAGCCGCGTCCTGCTGCGATCACCGGTGCATCGGACGCGCCCAAATGCTGCGCACGCCAAGCGTGCCAAGCATCGTTGTCGGGCGAGCCCGAGGACGTGGTAAATGCAACCTGCTTCATTTTTTCCTCCTGCAAAGTCCGGCGGGATTGCCGGTTTTTCAGGAGTGGTTGCTCAGCGCGAAGAAGAAAAAACCGCCTGCGCTTTCGCGAGGCGGTTTGGTGGAACATCAATCGGCGGCTCGGAGCAGCTTCACAGCGATCGTTCTTTCGGCCTCACTCAATGAAGGATCGACCTGATCGCAAGTTTTATTGACGGCTTCGCGCGCCTGGACTTCGCTTCCGATCGCGAATCTGTACGTCTGCGCGCGGCTCCGCACCTCATCGACAATGGATTGGACTGACTTCAGGTCAATGCCACCATCCAGTTCGGCATATCCGCTCAACGAATATGTGTCGACCCAGGTTGCACTGCAGTTTTCGCACTTCACCGATTGCGAAGCGGTAGCTTCCTCGCCTTCGATATGCCCCTGGCAGGAAAGGTCATTGCTCCCGCAAGAGGGGCAATGACAACCACGACGGGCAATGAATTGCGCGTCGGTCATGACGCCCTTCTCCGGCGCCCATTCTGCCGTTGCCGGCGGCTGGCCAGCGGACGATTCGATGGCGCCGACGACTTGCGAGATCTGAGCGGCCATGCCCTGCAGACGATTCAGCGCGCATGTCGTGCTATCTGCGTCCTCTAGTTCACGAACGATGGCCAGAATCAGCGTGTCGCCGATTCCTTCGAACTCACGGACCGACCGCAGTGCGGAATACGTTCCGTCCTCATAGCCGCTGACTGCGATGCGCTGCAGCTTGTTCAGCGGTATCGCATCGCGCGGCTGACCTTCCGCTGTCGAGGGCTTCTGCTCGAGTAGCTCATTGCTACGCTTCAGCGCCTCGGCAATCGTCGCAAGGTTGCGCGCGATCGACGGCATAGTGCCCTCGAAAAAGTTGCGGCCCATCATGGTTTGAAAGAAGTCTGGTCCTGGCATACAGGTCTCCTGTGGATCTCGGCGGGATTGCCAAGGTTCGCAGGTGGTTGTCAGTGGGGGGCAAAAAAAAATCCCGCCTGTAGCAGACGGGATTGGTTGCACATCAGCAGTCACGCCGGGGCAATAGCGCCAGCCGATCGCCGGGCACAGGCCATAACAACCCGTTCACACGTGGGGACGTCGAACCAGCCAATGTGGCATTCATCGACGCACGCGATCCCAAGTTGGCCTGCAAGCCAAGCGTAGGCCTCCGAGCGAGTCATCTGCCTGGACTGCCACAGCGGATTGAATGCCGCCTTGGCTCGCTTGCGCGCCTCGCGGGTGGGTCCGTCCGCCAACGTCCCCAGGGGGATCGCGGTGAAGGGGTGCATTCCCACGTAGGCTCCGCAGCCGCAGCAGCGATACGCCCACGGCCAGTCGCCATATGGCCGCCCGTAGATCTTCTCGTTGCCGACGATCTCGACGGAGCCACCGCAGGCCTCGTGCACCTTCGGCGCCGGCAGCGGGTTCTGCACGCGCGCAATGGCACGGCGCGATGGATTCCAAGGTGTCTTCTCACGCATGGTCCTGCTCCTGCTGCGCGGCGCCAGGGGCGCGGGCTTTGCGGGGCCACTTTGCAGTCAACGCGTAGCCCTCGCGTTGGGGTTCCGGTGTCGAACCAGCCCCGAAGAGAAATTCTTGGCGCTCGACGGGAATGCGCGCCAGCGTCTTGCCGACTTGCGCGGCCAGGCGCACCGCAGACAAGCCGATGAAAGCGGGCACATCGTTTTGCATGTTGATCTCCTGTAAAGGTCCGGCGGGAGCGCCGGTTTTCCAGGATGGTTGTCTCGCGCTGCCGAAGAAAAAGCCCGCTCCATGTAGGAAGCGGGCTCTGGTCGAAATCAAGGCGCGGAATGCACGCCTGGAGTGGTTGGCTCCTGCTGCTGTGCGGGCGCGGCGGCACACTGGTTCCATCGCGCTGCATCCTCCGACACGCCCGCCCGCTGGCCAGAAAGGTCAGTAGCCGAAGAGGAAAGAATGGCGCGCAAGACCTTCGCAGCGGCCGCGGTCGCCGAAGGGAGGAGCTCGTCAAACTCGCCCTGTACGGGACCGACGTTCACCGTCTTGTCGTAGCATTCGAGCCCGTCGGCAATCGCCTCGATGTCTTCTCGGCTGTACCCTCCTAGCTTCAGATCCCCAGCGCCATCATGGCTGGAGGACCGCTCGCACAGCGCCTTCAGATTTCGGATTGCGCCCTCCGGCACGTTGGGCTTACTCCATGTCAGATATGGCCGCCAGTTCCCGTACTGGCCGTCAGCTAACAGGGTGCCGGCCAGTTCGTAAGACCAAGCCACCGGCTCGGCGCCGACCAGAGCAGCCTGCAAGGCCGCCTCAAATTCTGCCTGCGAATAGACTTTTTCCAATTTCATCTCCCGATTGATGTCCGGCTAATCGCCGGGGTTCCACGTTGGTTGTCATGCCCGACCATAAAAAAGCCCGCCTCCTCATCGAGGAAGCGGGCTTAGTACGTATGTCAGGTTTGGATCAAGCCTGGCATCTCCTCAGGCTTCGGTCCCGGACCGTGCACAGTAGGCTCGCACGCAACGTGATGCAGAACGGCGCGTACCGCTTGCACGAACGTCTCGCGAGTCAGACGCCAGGGGAAGTCACCGATGGCACCGCGGGCGATGCGGATAATCTCCTCATCGCTCGGCTTCCTTTGCACCTGGGATGTCATGCGAAAAGCTCCATTTGGTTGACCTCGAACAAGCGGTCCTTGCCCCATACTGACCGGCCATCGAGGGTGAATCCGTTGAGGTAGTAGTCGCCGCCCTTGCCGCACGGCCGGCGCACGACCAGGTGGTAGTGCTCCTGCGACGGGCGCTCCCGACCATTGATTTGGTCGTGGTATTCGACGCAAGTACATGGGCCGTCGATCTCTCGAACGACGTAGGGGCCGGTGCCATAGTTCGTGCGCAGGTGAGCACCGATGGTGACGATGTGCTGTCCAGTCATGGTGTGCCCCTCCCCGCTTATTGCCGAACTGGCGGCTTCTCGCCAGGTGCTGCCGACCGGAGGACGTAGCATTCGCCAGCGACAGGAACGATCTGGCCGGACTCATCCATGTCCCAACACGAAGGGCCGGCGCTTTTGACGCCTCCGCCAACAATCTGGATCGGCGGACGCTCAGGCTTGTCTTCGGTTCGAAGCGTGCCTGGAGCCGGACGGAATTCGCTGTACAGAGTGACCACGGTTACATCGTGAGCGTTTGCCGCAGGCTGCGGCACTTGTGCTTGCGATGCCATTGAGACCAGCATCGACAGCATTGCAGCAAGCATCGGGCGGCAGCCCTGAGTGAAAATGGGTGCAATCATTTGGATCTGCTCCTAAATGTCCCGGAATGCCCGGGGGTTCGGTATTGGTTGCGGCCACGGGCAAAGAAAAAACCGCCGAGCCTTGCGGGCACGGCGGTTCCTCAGTTCAATGTCCTTGCGCTTGGAACGTCGAAGTCCCAGACGTCCAGTGACTCCTCCTCGTCTGCGCATGACCGGCACGGAAAACTTTCGGCCACATCAATGAGCGGCATTAGGCAGATCGGTACGCCCGACGCGTTGAAGATCGAGAGCATTGCGCCCTGCTCCACCACGCAATTGCCGCCCTCTGGAACGTGAACGCTCAGGCCCGAGAAGGTGACAATCAGCGTGTCCCGCGCGCACGTAATCCGCTGGCCAACCCAAGCGGTTTCGAACATTGGCACCATCACGCGGCTACCTCCATGTCGATCTGCGTCAGCAGGGCGATGAGCTTCTGGTGCAGTGTCTGCAGCGTCGAGTCGTTGTGCACCACGGCATCGCACAGCGAAGAGTGGTCCTGCTCGGTAACGTGCGCCCCTGGCTCGATGCCAGGCCGATTGATCCAGACGATGAAGGCGTCGAGCTCACGCAGCATCGCGAACTCATTGGGCAAGCGCGTATCCGTGACGCACACGCGCTTTCCGCTTGCGACTAGGCCCCGGATGCGATCGCGCAGGATCTTCACCCAGTAGTCCGGGTCTTGCGCCCGCCGGCCCATTCCAACTTCGATCAGCAGATCGCGCAAAGACTTCCCGCTCAGGAAATCCTGAGGCTTCTCCTTGTCCTCATCGGCGATTCTGCGAGCCTGAGGGTATTGCGCAAAAATCTCTTCGCGCAGCGCGTCGGCGAAGGCCACGGTCACGTAACCGGCCGCGCGCAGCGCATTGGCTGCTGTGTCCTTGCCGCTGCGCTTGATACCGGCTAGGCCAATGATGTTGCTCTTCATGACTCTCTCCTTTCTTTCCGGCAACAGGCCGGTTTCGCAAATGGTTGCGGTAAGCCGGCAAAGAAAAACCGCCCTGACATACTGATGTCGGGGCGGTTGGTTGGTCAGGCAGCCTTGGGTTCCAGCGCACGCATAGCGCGTTGGATCTCCGCTGCGGTCAGGGTGTCAAGCGCCAAGCCGGGCTTGCCGAGCCAGGTCATCAACGAGTCTTCGGACCGGTCGACTCGCGAAAGCGTTTCGCGCAACGCGTTGATCGCCTCGACGGAGGCTCCTGCGGGCTGCGACCCACTGCCAACGAACGTGGTCTGCAACGCCTCCAGGTCTTCCTTCGCGTAGACGTTCAGGCCATAACCGGACTGCACCGCGATGCCCTTTGCAAGACAACGCATGACGGCGCGGTTCCAATCGTGCGGCGTCGGGGTCGTGAGCGCCATGTGCTCGCGCCGTTTGCCGTTCACCTCGACGACACCCATGATGGGCAGCATCTCGATGTGGCTCTGGCCCTTGTAGGTCACCTTGACCGAGACCATATAGCTCTGGCCAATGACGACGTACGGCTGCTCGCCAATCTCCCCGCTGACCGGGTCAACCGACTCATACTCGATCACCTCCCAGCTGAACTCCGGGTCGGTGATCCGGCATGCCGCCAGCGCGGCGGGCCATGAAACGTACGACGGCCCCTTGTCACCCCCCTTTTTCACGGTCAGGGGCGCCATCTTTGCGAGGTCAGTTGCTGGACCTACGTTGAGGGCGCGCAAAAACGCCGCTGCCTCGTCGTACTTGCCGTACAGGCCAAGTCCAACACCAAGCACCGAGGCAATCGCCTTGGCGCGGCAGCGATTGATCGCGTCGTTCACGTCGCGAGACGTCAGACGCGAGGTCGGGACCGCTTCGTTGCGCGCATCGAGGATCGGCAGCCAGGTCCGATGTCCGTTCATGTCGATGGCCACGACCGCCCCGCCCAGCAACGTACGCGCAGGATTGCCCTTCCACATCACCACGTTTTGCTGCGGGCGCTCAGCGATGGCGAGCGCAGCGGCCCACGGAATGTAGGACTGGCCGTTGGCGTCAGCGACGAGCTCCTTGTATTGCACCTTGATGCCTTCGATGAATTCCATCTCTTTCTCCTGTCATGGACCGGCGGAATTGCCGGGATTCAGGACTGGTTGTCAGGACGGAAAGAGAAAAAGCCTGGCACACAACATCAGCAATATGTTTGTTTCATAAAGATTGCCAAGATGCGCAACGTAAAGCATACTTTGTTTCCAACATCGGAGGAAGAGCAAGATTTCGCAACGTCATGGCTGAAGCGACCCTGAACGGCGAGGTGCTACGCGTCACGTTTCGCAGCGAGGAGAACGACTGGAGCGTTCTCGTACTGCGCAACCCCGACCGCAACGGCCCGCCGGAGATCCACTGTGTCGGCGTGACCAACGCCGGTCCGGGGCAGTTTGTGACTGCCACCGGCAAGTGGACTCAGCGCAATGGCTCGCCGCAGTTCAAGGCGGACCGCATCACCGCGACGAACCCGACCACCCCCGAAGGCATTACCGCCTACCTGGGCTCGGGCACGATTGCCGGCATTGGTCAGAAGAAGGCCGCCGCACTGGTCGCCGCCTTTGGTGTGGATGTCCTGCGCGTGCTGGATGAAGAGCCCGACAAGCTCATTGGAATCAAGGGCTTCGGCCCCGCCACGGTCGAGCGCATCAAGGCGGCATGGGATGAGCAGCGGCAGGTGCGCAGCATCATGCTGTTCCTGCACAGCCAGAACGTCTCCGCCGCCCTCTGTCGGCGCATCTACCGCGCCTGGGGCGACAAGGCCGTCCAGCTAATCCAGTCCGATCCTTTCCGGCTGTGCCTGGAGATCCGCGGAATCGGCTTCAAGACGGCGGACACGATCGCCAAACGCCTGGCCATCCCCACGGACAGCCCGCAGCGCATACGCGCCGGCATGATCTACGTCATGCAGGAGGCCGTTGGCCAGGGGCACGTCGGCGTCCCCCGCCCGAAATTCCTTGAGCTCAACGTCGAGGCGCTCGGTGTCGGTGCCGAGTGTATTGCGCCCATCCTCGATGCGGACCTGAATGACCAGGTCGACAATCCGCAGTTCGTGCAGCACGAGGACTGCGTCTGCTTCCGCTGGCTGGCCGCCGCCGAGGAATTCGTCTGCGAGCGCCTGATCGAGAAGGCCGATCTGATGGCGCCATGGAAGGAGCCGGCTGGCGGCACCGCTGCGCTGATTGCGCGGATAGAGACGCGCGTGAACATGAAGCTGGCCAACAAGCAGCGCCAGGCAGTGGTCATGGCGCTCAACAGCCGCGTGTGCGTCATCTCAGGCGGACCCGGTGTCGGCAAGACGGCGACCACCAACGTCATTCTGGCGGCCATGCGCGAGATGGGGCTGAACGTGGCTGTGGCGGCCCCTACGGGCAAGGCTGCACAGCGCGCGTCCGAGGCCACTGGGCAACCAGCCAGCACGATTCACCGTCTGCTCGGCCTCAAGGGGGGCGACTCCAAGGAGTTGCAGCAGGTGCAGGCGGACGCGCTGCTGATCGACGAGATGTCGATGGTGGACGTGCCGCTGATGCGCAACGTGATGCGCGGCCTGAAGCGCGGCACCGCCCTGATCTTGGTAGGCGACGTTGACCAGCTTCCCTCGGTTGGGCCCGGCAACGTGCTGGGCGACATTATCCGCAGCGGCCGGGTCCCGGTCGTGATCCTGGACGAGGTTTTCCGGCAGGCCCAGGGCAGCCTGATCATCCGAAACGCGCACGCCATCAACCATGGGAAGAACCCCGAGCAAGGCGTGCACGGTGACGATTTCTTCCTCATGACGGAGAAGAACACGACAAGCTTGAGCGACGCCTTGTCGATCAAGGACGAGGATGCCGTGCCGGCCGCCGTCGCGCAGGCCTGCGCGGATGTCATCCGGGATCTGATCACGAACCGCTTGCCGGCCAAGTTCGGCTTCGACCCGGTGCGCGACATCCAGGTGCTCTCGCCGATGAACAAGGGCGCATGCGGAGTTGGAGCGCTCAACGAAGCGTTGCAGCAGGCCATCAACCCTCATCCGTCGGCCGTCGTTCGCCGCTATGGCGCGTGCTTCGGTGTTGGCGACAAGGTCTTGCAGACCCGCAACAACTACGACCTGGAGATCTTCAACGGCGACATGGGCCTGGTTGAGGCCGTCGATGACGACAACTCGGTCCTGCACGTGTCGTTCGACGGCAAACACGTGGCAGTGCCGTTCGACGATCTGGACGACATGCGCCTGGCGTACGCGATGACGATCCACAAGTCGCAGGGCTCGCAGGCGCCGGCGGTGATCATTCCGATGGTCACGCAGCACTGGGCGATGCTCCAGCGCAACCTGCTCTACACAGGTGTCACGCGGGCGCGAAAGCTGGTGGTGCTGGTGGGCCAGTCGCGCGCGATCGCCGCGGCCGTGCGCCAGCGCGATGCGGCCAATCGCGTGACGCGCCTTTGCCAGTTGCTGGCGAACAAATCGCAGGAGGACGAGACAGGAATTTTTCGCCTCGTGGCGTGAGAGATCACGCTGAAGTGGGGGCGAAGAGAAAGGGGGGGTTTTTTTTATTTTCGTGCCAACAACCAATAGGGAAGCGTTTGAAGCTCCCCGTTCTGGGAAGCGGCGTTTTCATCCAAGGAGCAATCATGTCTCTCATCACCATCAACACGAAACAAGTCAGCGGCGCCCTGTTCAACGAGAAAAACGGTCGTGAACTCTTCGTCGCCCGCAACACCAAGTCCCCGGTCATCATGACGGGCTATGTCGGCGCTGGTGAAGTCAAAGGCGAGGACGGCAAGTACAGCCCGACCGAGTACGGCCGCCTGACGATGGAGGCTGCGTTGGCCGGCGAAGGCGACAACAGTCGTCTGGTGCTGTCGATCGGCGGCGGCGCGCTGCGTGGCGTCCTGTTCCGCGCCAAGAAGGATGGCGTGAACTACGACTACCAGGGGATGATCGAGGACGGCAACGGCTTCGAGTACCCGGTCTTCGGTCGCAAGATCGACGGCGAGCGCGGTCAGTTCATCGCCCTTTCCTCGATGGACAAGGCGAAACGCGAAGAAAACGGCAGCGCCAGCAACGCCCCGGCCCGCAAGGAACACGAGGCTGTGCCGGCTGAGCAGGACGAGGGCCTGCCGTTCTGATTCGCCCGTAGCAGCACACTTCACCAAAGCCCTGACCGAGAAATCGGCAGGGCTTTTTCATCGTCTGGCAGTACAACTATTTACGAACACCGGCGCTTTGCCGGATCCAAAACTGGAGAAATGCGATGAGCGGAACGTATGGCTTATTGGCCTGGGAGTATTGCAAGAAGCGGTTATCGTTGCAGGTGCTCAAGTCGAACGCGGGCTTTTACATTGGCACGTTCGATAGCGAGGAAGGTCCATGCTCTCGCGAGTCTGTGGAGTATTTCCGCACGCGCGAACAAGCGCAGATGGCGCTCGATGACAGCACGTGGACGCAGAAGCTTACGCCGTGATTCGACGGCGACCGAATGATCCAGATCCAGCCAGGCCTTGCGCCTGGCTTTTTTCATGCCTCGATCGAGCAACCATTTTCGAACACTCGGCACTGTGCCGACCTGGACTCAAAGGAGAAGGCAATGATTTTGATGGTGCACAACAACGGAGGCTCCCCAAAGTGGTGGGCCAAGGAAGGTAAATTCGGACGAGGCTCCGCCATGTGGGGGCCGATCGAATACATGCACCTCGGCAAGACTGAGGGCGAGACATCGGCGACCTGGCTGGACAAGCAGAAAACGGGCTATGACGTAGTGGTTGACGGCATTCCGGCCTCGACGCTGATGTTGTTGAGTGGTTCCTACAGTTCTGCCAGCAATGAAGCGATCGCGGGGGTGGCTGACGTGCTCATCAGTTGCGAGCGTTCGAGCGGCGGGGTTGCGATGAGCTCGTTGGCACGCGTTGCCAAGCACGTTGCAGAGCAGTGCTTGGACAGCCACCCTCACCTGCGCGCAATGTGGGATGCCAAGATGGATGCGAATGGCGCGCCAGTCGATGCCGTGCTGGTGGAGCCGCCAGTCAGCGTGGCCGAGATGTTGCAGGACCTTGGCAAGCACCTGAGGGAACCGGTAGCCACTGAAGCCGCCCCGTCCCCTTGGGAGTTCTGAAGTAACGGAAATGGCGCCCGCGCGCACCGCAAAAGCCGCAAGGCCGAGCGCCGCGCCGCCTAGAATTGCCTGATTATGAATGCCCCTCCGAGTCTTCTCGGAGGGGCATTTTTCTTTGCGCTGATTTGGGGGCGCTTACCAGTCGGTGACCAGTCGTGGCACGCTTGTTTTCGATGGGCTCAGTTCGAGCCCGGCCTTGGTGGGCCGCACGCCGGCGGGATAAACGGAGAGCACCTGCTGCAGCTGCTTGCTGATCCCTTCCTTGAACTTGCGATCGCGCCCGGCTTCCGATCCGAATTGCAGCTTCAGCGCTTCCCACGGCACGGTCACTGGAGCCTTCAGTGAGAACATGCGGTAGGTCAGCCAGCAGTACAAATCGAGCGCCATCGGCGATTGTCGCAACGCTCGCAGAGCACGCAGATCGATAGGCACCGGCGTGCTGACAACCTCGTCGTAGAAGCGCTCCGAGAGTGTCACTGTCGACTGCCACAGGCCCGCTTGGTCTGGGCGCTGGGGGTCCCACCAGAGCTCGGTGTCATCGGCGATCAAAAACGGCTTATGTGCGAAATCGCTCCCCTGCCCTCCCCCATAGACTATTGCGATGTGGGCTGCAAACAGCCGCTTCATCTGCTCGCGGATACGCGTGATGTTCCCGCGTGGCCCACCGTTCTGCGAGGTGTAGCCGAGGGACTCCAGAAAGTCGGTAAGGCGGTTCCCTAAAACGAGTTGACGGGATTTGGTTCGAAAAGCTTCGGTGGCAATCCAGGCGAGCAGCAAGCGCGGATAAGAACCATATGGAAAGCCAATGCTTTGGGCTTCGTTGTTCTCGTCAAAATACATGCCTGGTTGGATCACCAGACTGACGTTGCCCGCGCGGCGGCCCCAAGCGCGCAGATCTGCTGAAGGTTCCCTGTACGGTAACGTTGCCTGAACCAGCGCGCGGCCCATGAAGCCAATGGTTCCAGCCGCTTTCGCGTCGGCTAGTTCCATTGCTTGTGCCTCCTCGTATAGCCTTGCAGCGATCGTAGGACGAATCACTTGGCCACCGGGGGCAGTCAGGTCTGGTTGTTTGCTCTGTGGCTTTGCCATGCCTATCTCCACGTTTGCGACGGTATAGCACGCACGCAAACCGCAGTCACGCTGATCTGGGGGCGATTGTTTTGACTTTGGCTGTATCTCTTCCATCGTGGTGGACGGCGTGCGTATGGTGGGCAACCGGAGGTTGTCCACAGAAGCGCGTCGCCTTACCAGTAAATCTATGAAGTTAATACCTAATATCAGTAAACTAGATACGGAATTTTCTCTTTAAATTCAATGGTTTGTGAAAATTTTAGCCCTTAGATCAGCGTTAAAGCGCCCCTAGATCAGCGTACGTTCGCCCCTGGATCAGCGCTGCAGTGCCCCCACTTCAGCGTGGCGACGCCCCTGGATCAGCGTGAATAACTGTGGTTTTCCACAGGCCTTATCCACAATCCCGGTAAGAAACAGCGCCCCCACATCAGCGTAGCCCTCGCGGCCGGCCCGCATCACGAGATCGTCGGTGCGTTTTGCCCCCAGATCAGCGTCGGGAGATCGCGCAAGCGCCCCCAGATCAGCGTGACATCCAAAGCAAAGCGCCCCCAGATCAGCGTGGCATCGTCGCTCTCGCCGACGCGGCGGCAATACCGCTCGAGCCGCATTGAATAACCGCGTTGATCGCATCGGCCGGGGCCGAGCGCCCCTAGTTCAGCGTTGATCCAAATACGCCATTTAGTAACTGCGCCCCTAAATCAGCGTGACCGGTCGACAGCAACGCCCCCAGATCAGCGTGAAAATGGTTGTGTGGCGAAGATCGCGCCCCCAGATCAGCGTGAAAACGCCCCTAAATCAGCGCGGCTCAGGAGCCTGCTTTAAAAAGCGCCCCTAAATCAGCGTTGAAAGTGTCCCATTTGGGACACCTTGCAGCGGAAATATTCGAGTGGTGCCCTCAAATCAGCACTGACTCAAGGAGGCGCGCATGTACGCGCCCCGAGATCAGCGTGACAGTGTCCCAGCTGGGACACTTATTCGTCGGCGGCCAGCAATTCAGTCAGAAAGGCGTGCAGACGCTTTGCCTTGCTCTCGGGCAGCGCTACCTGCGAGACCTTGATGACGAATTCTTTGGGCGTCGCGACGATCGAACCGACGCGCGCTCCTTCGTGTATCAAGTAGGTTGTCGGCTCGGCTTCCGTTCTGCTCCGCCGCTCCGCGATACTCTGCTGGAGGAATGCGACCACCTTGCCCTGCTCGAGTTTGCCGGCCTCAACGAGATCCAATGCTTCTAAAAGTCTCGGGGCAAGTTTGGGCACTGCCTTGATGGCCTGCGAAATCTCGGAGGCTGCGCTTCTGCCGATCAGCCCGGGATTGACTCGTAGCCGGTCGATCACGGGTTCAGGCAAGTCGCGGAACGCAAGGTATCGGTAGAGCTCCGAGCGCGAGATATTGATGGCCTTGGCGAGATGGGCCCGTTTCGGGAATTCCACCTCCAAGCGACGCAGACCTTCTGCTACCTCGAAATCAGTCAGCGCCTCGCGATCAATGTTTTCTGACAACGACATGGCCGCGGCTGTAGCATCGTCTACATCGACGATGATCGCCTCAATGGTCGGCTTGTTTAGCAGACGATGCGCGCGCAGACGCCGCTCGCCAGCGATGAGCTCATACGCTTCACCCAACGGGCGCACGATAATCGGTTGCGTCAGACCTATGGCCGCGATCGATTCCGCCAATTCACGAATGCTGGCTTCCGTGAACTTCATGCGCGGCTGGTAGCGGCCTGGCTGGATGCGTTGAAGCGGGATTTTGGTGTGCTGGCGGCCTGCGTCAAAATCCACGGCGTAGTCCGCATCGCGATGCTGCTTGATGTTTGCGGCAGCCTGCCGCGCCAGCATTTCCTTGATGCTCTTGCTCACGCTTCAGCCCCTTCGATCGGTGTCTCATCTCCGACCTTGAGCTTGAGAGATTGGGCCAGCGCTTGCGCGAGCGCGCGGAACTGGCGCGCTGGTTTGGACCCCCGATCGATGCCGTGCGCGCTGGTCTTCATCACGACAGCCTGTCGAACCGCCGTGCCCTGAGAAATCTTTTCTGGCAACAGCGCACCAAAGGTTTGTTCGGCTTGGCCTGCGAGCAGCTTGCAGATGGTCTGGCGGTCGTCGTATTTAATGAGCAAAGCGCCTAGCATTTCGAGATTCGGGTTGATCCTGCGGATCTGTGCAACCTTTTTGAGCAGATCCTCTGCGCCGTACAGGCCATACTGATCGCCGGCCTCGATGGGCACGATAACGTGCGTAGCCGCGGCGAGCGCGTTGCTCGCCAGCAGCTTCAGGCTCGGCGGGCAGTCGATGAGGATGACATCGAAGACCGAGTCCGCTGGCAACAGCTTGCTGCGCAATTCTTCGTTTGGCCGCGGCGACAAGTCTTTAAGTTCGTCTTCGGCCTTGCCGAGTGCCAGACTGCCCGAAATCAGGCAGACACCATCGATGGTGGTGTCGTCTTGGACCGAGGGCGCAAGCAGGCTGTGGTCGCCGGTCAGCAAATCAGCTGCGGAGACTTCGACGTTGGAGGGGTGGACCTTGCCGATATGGAGTGTGGCGTTTGCCTGAGGGTCCAGATCGACAACCAGGACGCGATTGCCTTGCCTGGCGAACTCCGCGGCCAGGTTGACTGTCGTGGTCGTCTTCCCGCAACCGCCTTTGTGGTTGACGATCGCAATCACTTTGGCATTCTTGAATTCACTCATGGATCGTGTACGTTGTTGATGATTTCCGTGCACGATAGACGTAACTATCAGGCAAGGCAAGGATTGACTGTGAAAGTGTCCCATTTGGGACACTTTTCGATGGTATGGGCTGCTGTAAAGGGAAGGTGCGGCAAGTTAGGAGGGCTGTTCGGCGCTTTGCAGCCAAGGCGAACTATTTGCGGTGTTCGTTATTGCAGTATCTTGTGCGCGGACATTCCGGAGTCGCCGCTGAAGTGTCCCAGTTGGGACAGTTTTGAGGTGCGGGGTAGGGGAGTGGCATCACCCTACAGTAGGCGCGCGAAACAGAGGTAGGTTGTCCCAGCCCTGTCTTCGGTTGACTGTCCCAACTGGGACACTTTGCAAGCGAAGGACGACATTCGCGAGCATTCGAGCCCGATCCGATAACAATTCTCGTCGGGAAAAGGGCGGATTAAAAACTGTCCCAGTTGGGACACGGTGCTAATGCCCGGCAACAGCCACGTCAGACCGAGCCAGCAGGGTAGGGGGCTACTTTCGTAAGATGTTGTCGAGCATCAGCCCATCGCTGACATCGTGCGCCAGATCATCCATCTCCTCGTGCGTGTATCTGCGCGTCGTATTGATGTCCTGATGCCGCAGCACGCGCTGGACATTCGTTACTGATTTTCCAGAGCGCAGCAGGTGTGTGGCTGCACTGTGGCGCAGCCAGTGGGTTGAAGCGTGCTCCAATCCGTCGGCGCTGAGCTCGTCGCCTAGGTCCCTGAGGAGGTCGGCCGCCTGCTTGAAAGCGTCCTTGACGATCGCGTAGATGCCGTGGCGCGTTGTCACCCCTCGCTGCAGCAGAAGTTGCAGATCGAGGCTGCCATGCGGCTTCACACGCTTGCGCTTGCCGCCGGCGATGCAGGGGATGACCGCTATCGTGTCGTTGGCCTTCGGCTCCGGGCCCAGGCCGATCGTGCGGCGAAACGCCGAGATTTCCTCCATGGCCGCGTCGCACGGCACTACCTGGTTGTCGCCGCTCTTGGCGTGCCGAACAACGATGACCCAGTAGGGGCCATGTTTGCCATCCCGGCGCTGGAAGTCGGACCACCTGAGTTCGGCCATCTCCGACGCGCGCAAGCCAGTTTGGAAGGCGAGGGCGATCACCATGCGATCACGGTCCTGCTTGAGTCGATCCCAGAACATCTCGGCAGGCCTGGCCGCAATGGCGTCGAAAACGGCCTTCAGCTGCGTGATGTTCAAGTAACGCTGCTGCGTGCCCGGGCCGCGGTTTTCGCGTGAACGGGGAGGGCGGGGGAGAGGGTTGACCCGGATCGCTTGCTGATCGACCAGCCAGTTGAAGAAGCTCCTGGCGATGATCGCGCTTTGCTTGACTGACGCGGCTGAGGGCGGCTTACGGAACGGCCGCCAGGCACCGGAATTCTTCGTGCGCGAGTCGCCGATGGCGTGCTCCGGCGGTGACGCGAGAAATGTGAGATAGGCGTTGGCAGTTGGCTTATCCCACGCCTGAAATCGACGCTCGACCGCGTTCGCGAACCAAAGCAGACGCCGACCTTCCAGGCTGTATTGGCTCAGCGTGTTCTGGCTGATTCCCATCCCAGCGTTGAACAGATCCTTGAGCCATTCGCCAAGCAACTGCTCGTCAGTGCTGACGTCCTGCAGCACCGGGCTGATCAGCGCATTGCTTGGCGTGCGTGGAACTGGCGTCAGATTGTTCATGTGTGCTCCATAAGGCATTTTTTGCCCCATGACGATCTATGGAACGGGATACTAAGCTTATTTTACCATTAGTGGAATAATGGTAAAGCGTAGTCCTAATGCGTAGTGTAAAAAGTATTCTAATAAGTAGCCGATGAGTGCTACGATAGGTGAAATTTCCAGCAACAGCTGTCAGCTGAGCCACGATGCCCCGCACACCGACTTCGTTTCCCGACGCCCAGTTGCAGGCCATCCTGCTGTCCTTACAACAACTGGACGTGCGGTATCCCTATCCGGATAACCGCAATTTCTTGCGGCATGCGCTCGATCAGATCGAACGCATTGCTGGCCGGAGCTACGGCGAGAAGGTATTTCGAAGGCTGATGGCCACGGCCGGCATCACGAATCGCCGTCCGAGCGCGCAGACATTCCTGGCGGTGCAAGCCGAGCGCCGGGCCGCGAAAGACGGGACGCAGGCGATCACGCCCGAAGTTCGCGACGACTGGCTGCGCGGCTACGTGCACAAGGAGATCCAGGTCGCCGTGCGTGAGATCGTGCCGCCCGCCCAGGCAGCAGCTGTCCCCGAGACGAAAGCGCCGTCGAGTGGTGACGCGAACAGCGCCTGGTTGTCTCAGCACTGCGAGCGGCTGGAAGACGAAAACCATGCGTTGCGCGGCCAGCTGCAGCAGGCGCTTGAGCGAGCATCGGCAGCTGAAGCTGAAGCGAACTCGTTGCGGAATCAGTTGGCCGAGGCCAAAGCAGAGGCGAGTGCTCGTGAAAGCGAGCTTACTGGCAGCGTCGGTGGCCTGCCGAGCGCGTTAAGTGCGCTTGCAGACAGACTCGAGGGCGCAGAGCGTAGGCGCATGGTCGAGACCGACAGTATCCGTCAGGCCTTTATTGAAGAACGCAACATGCTCAGGATCCGTATCGAGTCGCTTGAGCGCGACTTGGCAACAGCCAGGACCGCCGTGGATGCCTATCGGCGCGGCGCCGGTGGCGTGCCGACACCACCGAAGCGGTAGCTCTTGCCCATCAGTTCTGCCCGTCATTGAAGCCCCATGCGCGCACAGAGAGTGTCCCAATTGGGACACTTTGTTCTGCTGATTGCCATACCATGATTTCCTAGAACGGACTAAACTAACTGAACTTAGTTTAATCGGAGTCGGTCATGGAAATCGTCAACATCCACGACGCGAAGACGCACCTGTCGCGTCTGGTCGACAAGGCAGCCCGAGGCCAATCCTTCGTGATCGCCAAGGCTGGCAAGCCGCTGGCCAAGGTGACCGCTCTCGATGCGCCCGCTCAGCCGCGCCGTGTTGGCTTCCTGGTCGGCGAGATCGCAGTGCCGGCGGACTTCGATCGCATGGGTGCCGATGCCATTGAACAGATGTTCGGGGGCGACGCGTGAAGTTGTTGCTCGATACTCATCTGCTGCTGTGGGCCGCTGGCCAGCCTGACAAGCTGTCGCGCGACACGCTCGCTCTCATCCAGGACCCGACGCACGAGCTGGTGTTCAGCGCTGCCAGCCTGTGGGAGGTGGCTATCAAGCGAGGACTGGGCCGGCAGGACTTTCGCGTTGATCCCAGGCTGCTACGCCGAGGGCTCTTAGACAATGGCTATCTGGAATTACCCATCACCAGTGAGCACACGGTCATGGTCGATAGCCTGCCGCCTTTGCACAAGGATCCATTCGACCGCATCCTGGTGGCGCAGTCGCTGGTGGAAGGCATCCTTCTAGTTACGGCCGACCCGATCGTAGCGCAGTACAGCGGCTCGATCCGCAAGGTTTGACAAGGTGATGGGATCGCGCATGAAACCACTTACCAAATGGCTTGCTTGCGACACCTGCGGGGTGCTGCGCCATCACACGCCGGACGCCCCGGCGATGACGCCGTTTGGCGCCGACCAACCGACCGAGAACTGGATCTGCTCCACCTGTCGTGCTGTCCATCCGCTCACGAAGCCAGGCACCGATCAGGCTGTGCGAGAACACCTGGAGCAGCGCGGCCAGTTACGCCTGTTTGTCTGAATTGCGCGTGGTCACTTCACCATCCCGGCTGGGTGCGGGCAATCGGTGCGGCCGGTGTTGCGCCCAAAGATACCTTGCGATGATTTTTCGCACTGGATCGAGATCGCCGCATCCTGCCCACGCATTTCCATCAACCGCTCTCTGCGTGCAGCGACCTGCCGCTCCGCGCATTGAGAAAACTCTGGTGTGCCACGGGTGTACCCCATTGCTTCGCAGTCACTAGCTGCCCGCTGGGCCGCACAACCAGCGAGAGCAACCATGGACGCGGAAATGATCAGCAGATATTTCATCTCTCCCCCTTTCGATTGGTGAGGCATTTTTGTCTTTACGACCGGCACGCCGGCCGGTAAGCGGCTCATCTTCTGCCGGCACCGCCCGCGTATTTCCTCAGTGCATTGTCTTCTACTGCTTAATCCACGCCTGGGTGTGACAGAGATCCGTCGTAACAACCCCATAGTACGAGGGAGCGTGGTGCGATTCGTACACAGACTTGATGACTTCCTTCGCCCGGACGGGGTCGAACCCGTTGAAGCTGGTCTCGTTCTTCTCTCCGTCAAGCGCTCCGCTGAGAGAGTGTTGCCACATCATCCCCTCTGCAGCCTCTTTGGCTAGCCCGCCGTTTCGCATTTGGGCTACCTGCACTGCATACAATCCCCAATCAGTGCAAGACGCGTGCGATGACAGCGGTATCGCTGCGATGAGCAAGGCAAAAGCTATTGTTCGTTTCATTGCGGTCTCTGTCTGGTAGCTGGTTTTCACCGGCCATTGATGGCCAGCACAGCGCGGTGCGATGAGCGAGCAGCAACAAGACGGCGGCCAGTTCGCATCGGCTCATATGACTCCCGATCACGCGCCAATGAAGCGCTCCCGAAACGCTCGTCGGCCCTGGTCGTAAGGCACGGGGTTGGTGGCGTGCGGGACTGGCGCGTTTCTGTCACCGATAAGATAGTTGATTCGGTATGTGCAGTTACCGGACGGGTGCAGCATCCCGCCGATGACCCGTTCTGGACTCAGGACGCGCTCGTGGATCAGGCGATCGAGCACCTTCTGGACCTGTGGCCCGAGACCGACAAATACGGCTTCCTTGAGCTCCTCGACCTCCGCCGCAAAGTATTCGAGCAGGTATTTCCGCAGCAGCGGATGCTTGGTCATATCTGGAGTGCCACGGTAATCACCGTCCTTGACGAACACCGGATAGCGTAGGAGAGAGGTAGTCTGCACCAAGTGCTGTGACCTGGAGAATAGGTCGGCCGAATCGCTCAGGCCGAGCCACTTTTGGAAGCCCCAATGGTTGAGTTGATTGATCAGGTTACTCCGCAGCGGCTCGCCACTGAAAGCGCCGACGCTCTTTCCGGCCTGCATCGCCTCGATGCTGGACTTGCCCGCCTGAAGAGCGCGCCGCGCCTCGTTGTTGGCATTGACCATCTGGGTGGGGCCCGGTGTGATCCCGACCAGCACGAGCCGTGCACTCGGGTTGATGTATTCGAAGGGCGCATAGTAGATCTTCACGTCGCCGCTTGCATCCATCAATAGGCGTGGGTCACGCACCACTGGAGGTGTCGACGCACAGAGCACCGGTGCGTACTTTTCGATCAGATCCGTTTTCATTGTCAGTCTTCGTAAGGGGTCGTCTCAGAAAACGGAAAATAAAGCACGCTAAGCCGGTTGCAGCGGCCGTAGCGGCCTGAACTTGCCCGCGCCGATCTTGGCGCTGCTGCGCCAGAGGTAATCGCCGGTCAGGTTGATGTGCTCCCAGCCGAGCGGCGACAGGTACTGCAACAGGCCGTCATCGACGGCTTGACCGTGGCCACGCAAGGCGTTCGCGGCCCGTTCCAGATAAACCGTGTTCCACAGCACGATGGCTGCCGTCACCAGGTTGAGGCCGCTGGCCCGGTAGCGTTGCTGCTCGAAACTGCGGTCGCGGATTTCGCCCAGGCGGTTGAAGAACACGGCACGGGCCAGCGCGTTGCGGGCCTCGCCCTTGTTCAGTCCGGCATGCACACGGCGGCGCAGCTCGACGCTTTGCAACCAGTCTAGGATGAACAGCGTGCGCTCGATGCGGCCCAACTCGCGCAGGGCGACGGCCAGACCATTCTGGCGCGGATAGCTGCCGAGCTTGCGCAGCATCAGCGAGGCCGTCACCGTGCCTTGTTTGATCGACGTGGCCAGCCGCAGGATTTCATCCCAATGGGCGCGGACGTGCTTGATGTTGAGCGTGCCGCCGATCATCGGTTTCAATGTCTCGTAGGCGGCATCGCCCTTTGGAATGTAGAGCTTGGTGTCGCCCAGGTCACGGATGCGCGGCGCGAAGCGGAAGCCCAGCAGGTGCATCAGCGCGAAGACGTGATCGGTGAAGCCCGCCGTGTCGGTGTAGTGCTCCTCGATGCGCAGGTCGGATTCGTGGTACAGCAGGCCGTCGAGCACGTAGGTCGAGTCGCGCACGCCGACATTCACCACCTTGGTGTGGAACGGCGCGTACTGGTCGGAGATGTGGGTGTAGAACGTCCGCCCTGGGCTGCTGCCGTATTTTGGGTTGATGTGGCCGGTACTCTCGGCCTTGCTGCCGGTGCGGAAGTTCTGGCCGTCCGATGACGACGTGGTGCCGTCGCCCCAGTGCTCGGCGAAGGGATGCCGGAACTGCGCGTTGACCAGCTCGGCCAGCGCCGCCCCGTAGGTTTCGTCGCGGATGTGCCAGGCTTGCAGCCAGGCCAGCTTGGCGTAGGTTGTGCCGGGGCAGGACTCTGCCATCTTGGTCAGGCCCAGGTTGATCGCGTCGGCGAGGATCGTGGTCAGCAGCAGGTTCTTGTCCTTGGCCAGGTCGCCCGATTTCAGATGCGCGAAGTGCCGGGTGAAGCCCGTCCATTCGTCCACCTCCAGCAGCAATTCGGTGATCTTGACGTGCGGCAGGGCCATTGCGGTCTGGTCGATCAGGGCCTGCGCGGTGTCGGGCACCGCCGCGTCGAGTGGCGTGATCTTCAGTCCCGATTCGGTGATGATGGCATCCGGCAACTCGTTGGCCAGCGCCATGCGGTTTACGGTGGTGAGCTGCGTTTCCAGCAGCGTCAGCCGTTCATGCAGGTACTGGTCGCAATCGGTGGCCACAGCCAGCGGCAATTCGCTGGCCTGCTTGAGGCTGGCAAATTTCGCTGGCGGCACCAGGTAGTCCTCGAAATCCTTGAACTGGCGGGAGCCTTGCACCCAGATGTCGCCGGAGCGCAGTGCGTTCTTCATCTCCGACAGCGCGCACAGTTCGTAGTAACGCCGGTCGATTCCGGCGTCGGTCATCACCAGCTTTTGCCAGCGCGGCTTGATGAAATCGGTTGGCGCATCGGCGGGCACCTTGCGGGCGTTGTCGCTGTTCATGTTGCGCAGCACTTCGATAGCGTCGAGCACGTCCTTGGCGGCGGGCGCGGCCCGCAGCTTGAGCACGGCGAGGAATTCCGGCGCGTAGCGGCGCAGCGTGGCATAGCTCTCGCCGATGCGGTGCAGGAAATCGAAGTCCTCGGGCTGCGCGAGTTTCTGCGCCTCGGTGACGCTCTCGGCGAAGGCATCCCAGGACATGACGGCTTCGATGGCGGCGAACGGATCGCGGCCGGCTTGCTTGGCCTCGATCAGCGCCTGGCCGATGCGTCCGAATAGCCGCACCTTGGCATTGATCGCCTTGCCGGATGCCTGGAACTGCTGCTGATGTTTGTTCTTGGCGGCGTTGAACAGTTTGCCCAGAATGCGGTCGTGCAGGTCGATGATTTCGTCAGTGACGGTCGCCATGCCTTCGATGGTGAGCGCAACCAGAGTCGCGTAGCGGCGCTGCGGCTCGAACTTGGCCAGGTCGGCTGGCGTCATCTGGCCACCCTCGCGGGCGATCTTGAGCAGCCGGTTCTGGTGCACCGACCGCTCGATGCCGGAGGGCAGGTCGAGCGCCTGCCACGCCTTGAGGCGTTCGATGTGTTCCAGCATGTGCCGCGAGTTCGGTTTGACCGGGGATTGCCGCAGCCAGGCCAGCCAGGTCGTCTTGCCGTTGTCGCGGCGCTTGAGCAGATCGTCGAGGCGACGGCGATGCATGTCCGATAGCGGTTCGGCCAAGGCGTCGTAGATGCGCCGGTTGGCGCGGGTGATCGCCTCGGCGCTCGCCCGCTCGACGGCGTTGAGAGCAGGCAGAATGACCGACTGCCGCCGCAGGTGCTCGATGAAGGCGCTTGCCAGCACAATGCCCTTGTCGGTTTGCATGGCCAGCTCGGTCAGCGTGTGGACGGCCTGCCGGTAGTGGCTCATGGTGAAGGGCCGGAAACCGAAGACGGTTTGCAGCTCGATCAGGTGCTCACGCCGGGTCTGCTCCCGCTGTCCGTACTTGCCCCAGCTTTCGATGCTGACCTTGAGCTGGTCGGCGACCAGTTTCAGCAAGGGCGGGAACGGCGGTTCATCAACGCCCAGTATGACGCCCGGAAAGCGTAGGTAGCAAAGCTGCACCGCGAAGCCCAGCCGATTGGCCGGGCCGCGCCGCTGCCGGATGATGGAGAGGTCGCTTTCGCTGAACGTGTAGTGACGGATCAACTCATCCTTGGTGTCCGGCAACGCCAGCAGGCTTTCGCGCTCGGCGGCGGAGAGGATCGAACGGCGGGGCATGCGGTTTCCTTCTTCTTGAAAACGTAGGTTTGTGACAAGCCCGCCAAGGCAACCGGCGCGGCTGTCATTTTCAGAAGACGACTGCACCATTCAGCGCGGTTTGAAGCCTCTTGTGCATACGGCTCCTGACAGCCAGATATCAGGACTCCTCTGCACGAAACTCGTCTATGCTCAATACTCGTGTGCACCAAAGCGAGATGAGCATGGCGACCGATACCGCACCGATTACCGAGCACGGCGTGGCCACCCTGCCAGAACAGGCATGGGAGCGTGCGCGTCGTCGCGCGGAGATCATTGGGCCGTTGGCGCAGTCGGAGACGGTTGGGCATGAAGCGGCCGACGCGGCAGCCCAGGCATTGGGGCTGTCCCGGCGGCAGGTCTACGTCCTGATCCGCCGTGCCCGGCTAGGATCGGGGCTGGTCACTGACTTGGCTCTTGGGCAGTCGAGCGGTGGCAAAGGTAAAGGCCGCTTGCCGGAGTCGGTCGAACGAATCATCCGCGAGTTACTGCAAAAGCGCTTCCTGACCAAGCAGAAGCGTAGCTTGGCGGCGTTCCACCGCGAAGTTGTGCGGGCGTGCAAGCTGCAAAAGCTGCGGGTGCCGGCGCGCAACACGGTGGCTCTGCGGATCGCCGGCCTCGATCCGCGCGAGGTCACTCACCGCCGGGAAGGACAAGATGCCGCCCGCGACCTGCAAGGTGTTGGTGGTGTTCCGCCACCCGTCTCCGCGCCGCTGGAGCAGGTGCAGATCGACCACACAGTCATCGACCTGATCGTGGTGGACGAGCGCGACCGGCAACCGATTGGCCGTCCATACCTGACCCTCGCCATCGACGTATTCACCCGCTGCGTGGTTGGCATGGTCGTTACGCTGGAAGCCCCGTCCGCCGTCTCGGTCGGCTTGTGCTTGGTGCATGCCGCCTGCGACAAGCGCCCTTGGTTGGAAGGGTTGAACGTAGAGATGGATTGGCCGATGAGCGGCAAGCCCAGACTGCTCTACTTGGACAACGCGGCCGAGTTCAAGAGCGAAGCGCTACGCCGAGGCTGCGAGCAGCATGGCATCCGGCTTGACTATCGCCCGCTCGGGCAGCCGCACTACGGCGGCATCGTGGAACGGATCATCGGCACGGCGATGCAGATGATCCACGACGAATTGCCAGGGACGACCTTCTCCAACCCTGACCAGCGCGGCGACTACGATTCCGAAAACAAGGCCGCCCTGACGCTGCGTGAGCTGGAGCGCTGGCTCACATTGGCGGTCGGCACCTACCACGGCTCCGTGCACAACGGCCTGCTCCAGCCGCCGGCAGCGCGCTGGGCCGAAGCTATCGCGCGGACCGGCGTGCCAACCGTCATCACTCGCACCACGGCTTTTCTGGTCGATTTTCTGCCCATCATCCGCCGCACGCTGACCCGCACCGGCTTCGTCATCGACCACATCCATTACTACGCCGATGCGCTCAAGCCGTGGATAGCTCGGCGCGACCGCTTGCCTGCGTTCCTGATCCGGCGCGACCCGCGCGACATCAGCCGCATTTGGGTGCTGGAGCCGGAGGGGCAGCACTATCTGGAAATTCCATACCGCACCTTGTCGCACCCGGCTGTCACCCTCTGGGAACAACGACAGGCGCTGGCGAAATTGCGGCAGCAAGGGCGCGAACAGGTGGATGAGTCGGCGCTGTTTCGCATGATCGGCCAGATGCGCGAAATCGTGTCCACCGCGCAGAAAGCTACGCGCAAGGCGCGGCGCGACGCGGATCGACGCCAGCATCTCAAGGCAACGGCACCGCCTGTCAAAACCACGCCACCACCAGATGCGGACATGGCTGACCCACAGGCCGACAACCAGCCGCCGGCCAAACCGTTCGACCAGATTGAGGAGTGGTAGCCGTGGACGAATATCCCATCATCGACTTGTCACACCTGCTGCCAGCGGCACAGGGGCTGGCTCGGCTGCCGGCGGACGAGCGCATCCAGCGCCTTCGCGCCGACCGCTGGATCGGCTATCCGCGCGCGGTCGAGGCGCTGAACCGGCTGGAAACCCTGTATGCGTGGCCAAACAAGCAACGCATGCCCAACCTGCTGCTGGTCGGCCCGACCAACAACGGCAAGTCGATGATCGTCGAGAAGTTCCGGCGCACGCATCCGGCCAGCGCCGACGCCGACCAGGAGCACATTCCGGTACTGGTCGTGCAGATGCCATCCGAACCGTCGGTAATCCGCTTCTACGTCGCGCTGCTCGCGGCGATGGGTGCGCCATTGCGACCGCGCCCACGGCTGCCAGAAATGGAACAACTGGCGCTGGCACTGCTGCGCAAGGTCGGCGTGCGCATGCTGGTGATCGACGAGTTGCACAACGTCCTGGCCGGTAACAGCGTCAACCGCCGGGAATTTCTCAATCTCCTGCGCTTCCTCGGCAATGAACTGCGCATCCCACTGGTCGGGGTCGGCACGCGCGACGCCTACCTGGTCATCCGCTCCGATGACCAGTTGGAAAATCGCTTCGAGCCGATGATGCTGCCGGTATGGGAGGCCAACGACGATTGCTGCTCACTGCTGGCCAGCTTCGCCGCTTCGCTTCCACTGCGGCGCCCCTCGTCGATTGCCACGCTGGACATGGCCCGCTACCTGCTCACACGCAGCGAAGGCACCATCGGCGAACTGACGCACTTGCTGATGGCGGCAGCCCTCGCCGCCGTGGAGAGCGGCGAGGAAGCGATCAACCATCGCACGCTGAGCATGGCCGATTACACCGGCCCCAGCGAGCGGCGTCGGCAATTCGAGCGGGAACTGATGTGAAGCCAGCGCCACGCTGGCCACTGCATCCGGCTCCCAGGGAAGGTGAAGCCTTGTCTTCGTGGCTCAACCGCGTGGCCCTTTGCTATCACATAGAGGTGTCCGAGCTGCTGGAGCACGATCTTGGTCACGGTCAGGTTGATGACCTGGACACCGCGCCACCACTGGCGCTGCTGGCGATGCTTTCCCAGCGGAGCGGCATCGAACTGAACCGGCTGCGTTGCATGAGCTTTGCCGGCTGGGTGCCTTGGCTACTGGACAGCCTTGATGATCAGATTCCAGATGCATTGGAGACCTATGCGTTCCAGCTCTCGGTGTTGCTGCCGACACACCGCCGTAAGACGCGATCCATCACGAGCTGGCGTGCCTGGCTGCCCAGCCAGCCGATACACCGCGCCTGTCCGCTATGCCTGAACGATCCGGAGAACCAAGCCGTACTGCTCGCGTGGAAGCTGCCCCTGATGCTGAGCTGCCCGCTGCATGGCTGCCGGCTGGAATCCTATTGGGGCGTGCCAGGGCGGTTTCTAGGCTGGGAGAACGCCGACGCCGAACCGCGCACCGCCAGCGACGCGATTGCGGCGATGGACCAGCGTACCTGGCAGGCACTGACGACCGGTCACCTGGAGCTGCCGCGCCGACGCATCCATGCCGGATTGTGGTTTCGGCTGCTACGCACGCTGCTCGATGAGCTGAACACACCGCTTTCGGCGTGCGGAACCTACGCGGGGTATCTCCGCCAAGTCTGGGAAGGCTGCGGGCATCCGCTGCGTGCTGGGCAAAGTCTGTGGCGACCGTATGAAACCCTGAATCCGGCAGTACGGTTGCAGATGCTGGAGGCGGCGGCAACGGCAATCAGCTTGATTGAGGTGAGGTACATAAGCCCGCCAGGCGAGCAGGCAAAGCTGTTCTGGTCCGAGCCCCAAACAGGGTTCACCAGTGGCCTGCCGACGAAAGCGCCGAAGCCCGAACCCATCAATCACTGGCAGCGTGCAGTCCAGGCCATCGACGAGGCCATCATTGAAGCGCGGCACAACCCCGAGACGGCACGCTCGCTGTTCGCGTTGGCTTCCTATGGTCGGCGCGACCCCGCTTCCCTGGAACAGTTGCGCGCCACCTTCGCGAAGGAAGGCATCGCCACGGAATTTCTGTCACATTATGAGCCTGACGGATCCTTTGCATGTCTTAGACAGAATGACGGGTTAAGTGACAAATTTTGACGACCTTAACTTTCCGGCGCACACTGTCACATAATCGAACGTATATGTGACAGGTACGACATGCTGATAGGCTACATGCGGGTATCGAAGGCGGACGGCTCCCAGGCTACCGATTTGCAGCGCGACGCGCTGATTGCCGCCGGGGTCGATCCAGTACATCTTTACGAGGACCAGGCATCCGGCATGCGCGAGGATCGGCCCGGCTTGACGAGCTGCCTGAAGGCGTTGCGAACTGGCGACACACTGGTCGTGTGGAAACTGGATCGGCTCGGACGCGACCTGCGACATCTCATCAACACCGTGCACGACCTGACTGGGCGCGGCATCGGCTTGAAGGTATTAACCGGGCACGGCGCGGCCATCGACACCACGACCGCCGCCGGCAAGCTGGTCTTTGGCATCTTCGCCGCCCTGGCCGAGTTCGAGCGCGAGTTGATCGCGGAGCGCACGATTGCCGGCCTAGCCTCGGCCCGCGCGCGCGGGCGGAAAGGCGGCCGGCCGTTCAAGATGACCGCCGCCAAGCTGCGGCTGGCGATGGCGGCAATGGGTCAGCCAGAGACCAAGGTCGGCGACCTGTGCCAGGAACTTGGCGTCACGCGGCAGACCCTGTATCGGCATGTTTCACCCAAGGGTGAGCTACGTCCAGATGGCGAGAAGCTACTCAGCCGAATTTGATGCCGGCATGAGGCAACGTAGCGACAGCGTGGTTTGTCTCAATGGGAAGCGCTCATGATCGATCTTTGAAGGCCCGCAGCAGTCGTGTCACAGACAGGACGAACAAACCGGTCAGCGTGAGGGCTGCGATACCCCAGTACTCTCCGATGAACGCGCCGGCCGTCGTGCCGGCCAGCACAATGGCGAGAATCGGCAAATGGCAGGGACAGGTGAGCACGGCCAGCGCGCCCCACAGGTAGCCGGTGATCGGTTTGTGCGTCTCGGACGGCAAGCGCTCGGGGCTGTTCATGGCAGACTCTCCGCGTGCTGTGCCGGCTCGGTCGGCATGGTGGCCAACTGCACCTCCAGATCGGCCAACGCTTCGCGCCGACGCTCGACGAACTGGCGCAGAACGGCAAGCTGCGCGGCCGCTTCATCGCCGTCCGCAGCATCCAGCGCCCGGCACAGCCGCGCCAGCGCGTCCAGGCCGATGCCCGCCTCGAAGGCCGCCCGCACGAAGCACAGCCGTTGCAAGGCGGCATCATCGAACAGGCCATAGCCGCCCGGGGTGCACGCCACCGGACGCAGCAATCCGCGCAGCAGGTAGTCGCGCACGATATGCACGCTCACCCCGGCATCAAGGGCCAGCCGGGACACGGTGTAGGCGCTCATTGAAAACCTCCTTTTTTTATCCAGCGCAGCAGGAAAGCTGCTTCACGTCCTTGTTGAAGGTCTGCGCCGCAAGCTTCAACCCCTCGACCATTGTCAGGTAGGGGAACAACTGGTCGGCCAGTTCCTGCACCGTCATGCGGTTGCGGATGGCGAGCACCGCCGTCTGGATCAGTTCGCCCGCTTCCGGGGCCACCGCCTGCACGCCGATGAGCCGTCCGCTACCTTCCTCGATGACCAGCTTGATGAAGCCGCGTGTGTCGAAGTTGGCAAGCGCTCGCGGAACGTTGTCGAGTGTCAGCGTGCGACTGTCGGTCTCGATGCCATCGTGGTGCGCTTCCGCCTCGCTGTAGCCCACGGTGGCGACTTGCGGGTCGGTGAACACCACTGCCGGCATCGCGGTCAGATTGAGGGCTGCGTCGCCGCCGGTCATGTTGATCGCGGCACGGGTGCCGGCGGCCGCTGCCACGTAGACGAACTGCGGCTGGTCGGTGCAGTCGCCGGCCGCGTAGATGTTCGGGTTGCTCGTGCGCATGCCTTGGTCGATAACGATGGCCCCTTGCGCATTGACAGTGACCCCCGCCGCGTCCAGCGCGAGGCTGCGCGTATTCGGTGCCCGACCGGTGGCAACCAGCAACTTGTCAGCGCGCAATTCACCGTGTCCGGTGGTCAGCACGAATTCGCCGTTCACATGGGCGACCTGGCTGGCTTGCGTGTGCTCCAGCACCTCGATGCCCTCGGCGCGGAAAGCGGCTGTCACGGCCTCGCCGATGGCCGGGTCTTCCCGGAAGAACAAGGTGCTGCGTGCCAGGATCGTGACCTGGCTGCCGAGCCGGGCAAAGGCTTGCGCCAGTTCCAACGCCACCACCGACGAACCGATCACGGCCAGGCGTGCGGGAATGGTGTCGCTGACAAGCGCTTCGGTGGAAGTCCAGTAGGGTGACTCTTTCAGGCCCGGAATCGGCGGCACGGCCGGACTGGCACCGGTGGCGACCAGGCAGCGGTCGAACGTTACCTCGCGCTCGCCACCCTCGTTCAAACGGACGACCAGGCTCTGGTCGTCCTTGAAACGCGCTTCACCGTGCAAAACGGTGATGGCTGGATTGCCGTCCAGGATGCCTTCGTATTTGGCGTGCCGCAGTTCATCGACACGGGCCTGCTGCTGGGCCAGCAGTTTGCTGCGGTCAATCGCAGGCACAGTTGCCGCAATACCGCCGTCGAACGGACTTTCCCGGCGCAGATGGGCAATATGGGCAGCGCGGATCATGATCTTGGACGGCACACAGCCGATATTGACGCAGGTGCCGCCGATGGTGCCGCGTTCGATCAGCGTGACCGTCGCGCCTTGCTCGACGGCCTTCAGCGCCGCCGCCATCGCGGCCCCGCCGCTGCCAATGATGGCGATATGCAAACCGGCGCCCTCAAGTGCATCACGGATTTTTGGTTCATCTTTGAAATCACCAACCCGGATCGAGCCTTGATAACCCAATGCGGCGATGGCGGCCAGCAGTTGGTTGTGGCTCACGGCGGTGTCTGCCATGACTTGCGCGCGGCTTTCTGGATAGGACACCACAGCGGCATTCACGCCGGGAATCTTTTCCAAAGCATCTTTGACATGGGTGGCGCAGGATGTGCAGGTCATGCCATTCACGGTGATTTCGGTCATTTTTTTACTCCATTGAATTTCGGGGTGCAGCAGGCATCGGCTTGGCGTTTTCGTTGGATGGCGTAGATGGTCAAGCCGATGAAAATCGCCAGCGCAGGCAGCAGCACATAGTCCAGATAGCCGGTCAGCGCGGACAAGCCGACCACACCGAGCAAAATGACCAGAACAGGGGTGAAGCAACACAGCGCCACGAGGGTTGTGCCAATGATGCTGACCCGCAGCAGTGTCTTCGGGTCTTTCATGATCAGTTCTTGACTGATGATGGGTAGCCCGCATCCTCGGTAGCCTTGGTCAGTTTCTGCACGCTGGTCTTGGCATCATCGAAGGTGACCACCGCTTCGCGCGTCTCGAAGGTCACGTCAACTTTACTGACGCCATCGACCTTGGAAATCGCCTTCTTGACAGTGATCGGACAGGCCGAGCAGGTCATGCCCGGTACGGACAGCGTAACGGTCTGGGTGGCGGCCCACACGGGGGCAACAACGGCAGCGAGGGCAAGGGCGGAAAGCAGCTTTTTCATGGTGAACTCCTGTGATCAATAGAAAAATGGCACGACGTAGGGAAATCCGAGCGCGACCAAAACCAGCACGGCCACGCCCCAGAAAATGAGCTTGTAAGTAGCTCGCACTTGGGGAATCGCGCAAACCTCACCCGGTTTGCAGGCGGCTGACGGCCGGTAGATGCGCCGCCAGGCGAAGAACAACGCCACCAGCGCCACGCCGATAAAGATGGGGCGATAGGGTTCCAACACCGTCAAGTTGCCGATCCAAGCGCCGCTGAACCCCAAGGCGATCAGAACCAGCGGCCCGAGGCAGCAAGCCGAGGCGAGGATGGCGGCCAGCCCGCCAGTGAAGAGCGCGCCGCGCCCGTTTTGAGGTTCAGACATACGTTTGTCCTTTCGAATCTGAATTGGATAGCTTAAGCTTACTTCCGTAGTTATGTACGGAGTCAAGCGATATGGAAAACAATTTGGAGAACCTGACCATTGGCGTTTTCGCCAGGACGGCCGGGGTCAATGTGGAGACCATCCGGTTCTATCAGCGCAAGGGCTTGCTCCCGGAACCGGACAAGCCTTACGGCAGCATTCGCCGCTATGGCGAGACGGATGTAACGCGGGTGCGCTTCGTGAAATCAGCCCAGCGGTTGGGCTTCAGCCTGGATGAGATCGCCGAGCTGCTGCGGCTGGAGGATGGCACCCATTGCGAGGAAGCCAGCAGCCTGGCCGAGCACAAGCTCAAGGACGTGCGCGAGAGGATGGCTGACCTGGCGCGCATGGAGGCCGTGCTGTCTGATTTGGTGTGCGCCTGCCATGCGCGGAAGGGGAACGTTTCCTGCCCGCTGATTGCGTCACTGCAAGGGAAGAAAGAACCGCGCAGTGCGGACGCGGTGTAGCCCGAGGGAACTACGCCTTAGCGTGCTTTATTTTCCGTTTTCTGAGGCGACTCCAACGTCAGAAAAGACCGTGCGGTCGACTTTTGATATTTCGTGCTGTCGCCTTCTGAAAGTGACAAGCAAGTCAGTGCTGGGTCAGTGTCGGATAGCCCTGGATGAATACGCGGTCGGTCTTGGCCGCCGGCACATGGCAGCCCATGCAGTCGGCTGCGTAGCTGACGGCGACATTCTTGGCGGGGGCGTCGGCCTTGAACAGCGCCCAGCCCCAGCCGTCGCCCCACAAGGGGTTGCTGGCGAAACGGCCTTTGGCGTCCTTGACCATCACGAACCACACGGCCGCATCGGAACCCCAGACCACAGGGTCGCCGGTGGTCATGGCGCTGGTTTCGAGCTTGCGGATCTCTTTCACCAGCGTGGCGCCGTCCGGGAACTTGCCGGTCTTGCGGTAGTGCTCGGCCGAGGCCTTTTCGGTGTACACATCGTGCAGGCCGCGAGAGGCGGATTTTTCGTCCAACACCGCATATGAGCCCAGGTGGACGAAGTTTGTGCGGAAGTCTGTGGGGCGGCTGATGCCGCCCTGGCTGTCCACATAGGGCGAAAAGTCGCCGGCCGTGACGGCCAGTGGCAGGACGAGGGCGCTGGCGAGCAGAGCGCCGGTGAGTGCGATTTTCGTTGTGTTCTCCTTATATGCCTATGGAGATCAGACGGCGACCACGGGGAAATCCACCGTGGTGTCGGCGATGTGGTTGGTGTAGTTGGTGAGCGTGTTCAGCGCGATGTTGGCGATCACTTCCAGTATCAGGCCGTCGTCGAGCCCCGCGCGGCGGTAGTTGGCCATGGCGTCGGCCGACACCACGCCGCGTTGCTCGACCAGCGCGCGGGCAAAGCCGGCAATTGCATCGTCAAGTGCGTTGGCCGCCTGGCCGGTGCGGGCCGCGGCGATGGCCTCTGCCGACAGTCCGGCACCTTTGCCGATCAGGGTGTGTGCGCTCAGGCAGTACTGGCAGCGATTGGCTTGACCGGCAGCCAGCGCAACGATCTCGCGCTGGGTGGCACTCAGGCGGCCGGTGCCCAGCGTTTCGGACAGGCCGAGGTAGCCGTTGAGCGCTGCCGGCGCGTGGGCCAGCGTGGCGAGCAGGTTCGGCACCACGCCGAGCTTGGCTTTGACGGCCTTGAGTGTGGCAGCGGTAGCGGCGTCAGCGGTGTCGATGGTCAGGGGGGCGATTTGGGTCATGTCTATCTCCGTAGTGGGTGAGGTGCAAGAGCACGTGGGCATGATCGCCCTTTGTTTGGTACGATATGGCACGTAAAGTATCAAATACGTAACCTATCGTCTTATATGGAGAGTGGAATGGCGGATCGACTGGCCGGCTTGCTCCGGCACTACTCGCTTTCGGCGCGCGTTTTTCACAGCGGCGCCTTCTGTGGGCAGCATCATTACGCGGCGCCGCATGGCTATATCCATCTGGTGCGGCGCGGCCCGATTACGGCGCGTTCGCCCGTGCATGAAGATCTGCTGGTTACCGAGCCGAGCCTGCTGTTTTATCCGCGCGTGGCGTCGCATCGTTTTGTCGCCGCCCCCGGCGATACCGCTGAGCTGTTGTGTGCGGAGGTCGATCTGGGCGCTTCGACGGGCAATCCGTTGGCCATGGCCTTGCCGTCGATGCTGCTGATTCCGCTGGCGGACTTGCCCGGCCTCGGGCCGACGCTAGAGCTGCTGTCTGCCGAAGCCGAGCGCGACCAGTGCGGTCGGCAGGCCGCCATCGACCGCTTGTGCGAGTTGCTACTGATCCAGTTGCTGCGTTATCTGATGGATGGGCGGCTTGGCGCCACCGGACTGCTGGCGGGACTGGCCGACCCGAAACTCGCGCGCGCCATAACCGCCATGCACGATGCGCCGCAGACCGCGTGGTCGCTCGAGGCGCTGGCGGCGCAGGCGGGCATGTCACGCGCGCGCTTCGCCGCCGCGTTCAAAGACGCGGTGGGCGTCACGCCGGGCGACTATCTGGCCGACTGGCGGATGAACGTCAGTTGCACCCTGCTCAAGCAGGGGCGTCCGGTGGCGGTGGTGGCCGACCGCGTCGGCTACGGCAGCCCGAACGCGTTGGCGCGCGCCTTCCGCGTGCGCATGGGCTGCGCCCCGCGCGACTGGCTGGCGCAGCAGCGCGGTGACGCGTCGCTCAGCGGTTCGTGAGTTTGAGGTCGATTCGCCGGTTCTTGGCGTAGGCGGCGTCGGTGTTGCGCTCGTCGAGCGGGTGAAATTCACAGGCGCGGCACGGGAATCAAGGCATTGCGATTCTCGAAAATAGTTCTTGAAATTCTATTCTTGATTGCATATCATCTCAACGAGTTTCGATAAGAAAGGATGCGCATGCGACCGTCTGTTGTGCTTGACATGAAGCGAAGCGCAGTGCGTGAAGCGGTAGGCCGCTTTCGCGCCGCGAACCCGCGCGTCTTCGGCTCGGTGCTGCATGGCACCGACCGGGATGGCAGCGACCTCGACCTGTTGGTCGATGCGCTGCCCGGTGCCACGTTGTTGGACTTGGGCGATTTGGAAGAAGAACTGAAATCGCTGCTCGGCGTTGACGTCGATCTGCTGACTCCCGGCGACCTGCCGCCGAAGTTCCGGGCCAAGGTGCTCGCGGAGGCGCAACCGATATGAGCGAGAACCGCCTGCCCGATTACCTCGACCACATTCAGCAGGCCGCAACCGATGCGCGCAGCTTCGTGGAAGGGATGGCCAAGGACGACTTCTTGGCCGACAAGCGCACCCAGCAGGCCGTCATCATGAGCCTGATCGTCATCGGCGAGGCGGCCACAAAGGTGATGGATGGCTACGTCGAGTTCACCCAGGCGCATGCCGACGTGCCGTGGCGCAGCATGCGCAATATGCGTAATCGCATGGCTCACGGCTATTTCGACATCAACCTCGATGTGGTGTGGGAGACGGTACAGGAATGGCTGCCGGCGTTGCTCCAGCAATTGCCCGCCGTGCGTCAAGATGCCGACGATGAAGACCGTAACGACAAAGGCATGGAGCCATGACCAATCAAGCCGCCGATGTTCGGCCCCTCTGGCGTGTTCGATCCCGCGACCTATGAGCCGCGCTCGGGCAAGACCTTCTGGATGGCCGCAACGGACGTGAGTTCGCTGGTGGGCAAGGAGGCAGCAGCCGACACGCTCATCGGCAACTGCACGACCGCACGACCAGCCTCCCGTTCAAATTCGAGTTAGAACTCATATCCAGCCTGTCTGGGGGCACTGTGAAAGAGGGATCTCCGATGACTGTTGAATCGAGAATATTTTCTGTAGCCGAGTATGTTCAGCCGTCCGAAGGCGAGCCTATTCGTTCCGTTGTGCTTGAAACCCGAGACTCAATTATCGTGGTTTGGCATGTCCATCCCGGGCAGGAAATTGCGGCTCACATTCATCCTCACGGCCAAGACACGTGGACTGTTTTGTCGGGAATGGCTGATTACTTTCAGGGCAATGGGATTGTTCGTGCCCTCAGGGAAGGTGAGATAGCCGTGGCAAGACCGGGCCAAGTGCACGGGGCGCGAAATACAGGTACCGAGCCATTTGTGTTCGTCTCGGTTGTGGCATCAGCCAATGCCGGTTTCGTATTGGCTGAGCGATAGAGCCCAATCTCTGGAGTTGGTCCAATGAGCGGTCGGGGAGATAGGTAACAGACATGCAGCGGACACGGCTGCTAAACCAGGTCGCAAACCTCCTTGCGTCGCAGCGTGCCGCAAGCGACGCGATCAATCGAATGGGGTCGGCATGAGACTGAACACCATCCAGTTCCCGACCGCGTAGCCGCCTGTCCTGCCGATCAGGTCTTGACCATCGACGCCTGGGATCAGTCCTGAATGTTCTTGGAGACCACTACGTTATGAGCCGCAGCCGCCGCAAAACACCCATCGTCGGGCACACGACCTGCGGCAGCGAGCGCGAGGACAAGAAGCTCTGGCATCAGCGCTGGCGCACCCGTGAGCGCACGGCGCTGACCAGCGCGTCGCCCGAAGCCCTGAGCGCCCATCTGCCCCTGCTGGAAAACCAGGCCAGCAGCGTCTGGTCGATGGGCAAGGATGGCCGCTCCTACTGGCCCGTCAAGCGCCAGGCCGCCACGGCGGATCGCATCGCCAATCACAAGGGACGCAACCCGCAAGAACGCGCCTCCCTGAAAAAGCGCCTGCTGCGCAAGTGGATGAGCAAATGAAGCTCTCCTTCCATCAGCACATTGCGCTGTTCTGGATGATCGGTGCTCCGGGCGTCTTCGCGCCCGTGATCGAGAACGCCAAGCGGCCCGATGCCGGCGCCGTCATGGCGTGGGGTGTCGCGATCGTGGCGGTGATGATCCTCTTCACCCCTTTGCTGCTGCGCTGTCCACCATTCCGGCGCTGGTATGGCCGGACGGATGCGCTGTCGGAGCGGCAGCGCCAGGCGCTTGCCGAGCGCGGCCTGCGCCGCTACTACCAGACCGCTTTCGATGACGGCTACGTGCCCCGCGTGATGCCCTACGTGTGGCGCATCATCTGGACGGTCGGCGGGTTGATGGCTGTGACCGCCGTACTGCCTACCAACACCGGACGGCCAGCCTTCGATGCCTTGGTGGTCTTCTCGACCTGGTATCCGATAGGCGTGATGCTGCTGGTTTTCGCGTCGAGGCCCCTTGGCCGGTTGATTCGCCAAAGAGCACAGGAGCGGCGGAAATGAGCACGTCAACCATCGAGGCGCTGGCCAGCGCCTGGGCAAGGATTGCCGAGGAAGCGGAATTCCCCGCTGACTACGAGGGGACTGCCACACCACAAGCGCATCGGGCTAGCGAAGCTATTCAGGAGCAGATTCGGGAGCGCATCGTCGCCACCAACGACATGCGGCTGTTCAGCCTGCTGCACCTGCTGGGTCAGGCGTCGCTGCGCATGGAGCAAGCGCTGTGGCCGGAGGATTACGAGCGGATGACGCGCGAGGTTGAGGAAGCCCTGCGGCAAGCCACCGACGCCAACGCCAGATCGTACACCCACGAAGAAGTGATGCAGGCGATGCAGGAACGCATCGACCGGGCGCGAGACAAGCCATGTTGATTGGCTATGCGCGCGTCTCGACGCAGGATCAGAACCTGGAGCTGCAACGCGAAGCCTTGAGCAAGGCCGGATGTAAAAAGGTCTTCGAGGACAAGGTGAGTGGCACGCGGGCAGACCGGCCTGGCTTGGCCAAGACGCTCGAAATGCTGCGCGAAGGCGATACTTTGGTCGTCTGGAAGCTCGACCGGCTGGGCCGGTCGGTCAAGCAACTGGTCGATCTGGTCGGCGATCTGCACAAGCACGGTGTCCAGTTCAGGAGCCTCACCGACTCCATCGACACCGGCACACCATCCGGGCGGTTCTTCTTCCACGTCATGGCGAGCCTTGCCGAAATGGAGCGCGAGCTGACCGTCGAGCGCACCCGCGCCGGGCTGGAAGTCGCCAAGCAGCTCGGCCGCAAAGGCGGCCGCAAGCCGAAGATGACCGACAGCAAGATCGAGTCGGCCAAGAAGCTGCTGGCCAGCGGGGTGCCGCCCAAGGACGTGGCCAAGAACCTCGGCGTGTCCATTCCGACGCTGTACCGCTGGGTGCCAGCCTCCACGCACGCTTAGCGTGCTTTATTTTCCGTTTTCTGAGACGACCCCAATAGACGACTGCACAACAGCCTTCAAACCGCGTTGTCTGGTGCAGTCGTCTTCTGAAAATGACAGGTGGGGCATCTTCCATGCGCAGCCGTTGACCTGTATAGGCTTCTGATGCGACCTGCATTCAGGCAAAACGCTTGACACAAGCCATTTTTTATCGACTGATATAAAATAACGGGAGTCCGCTGCGATCCCCGCCGCGACTGCCTTGCTCGAAGGGAGATCCAAGTGGCCGTTATTGATCTTGATCGACAACTGCAAGAATTGCGAAAGGAGTTCGCCCGCACCGCTCCAGCCGGCCGGGTCGCGCTCTATGAGTCCAGGATCGAGGAACTGCGATCGACCTTTGCGAGGCACGCTGCGCTGAAGGAGGGAGACAGGGCCCCCGACTTTTCGTTGCCGGACGCCCAAGGCGGCACGGTGTCGCTGTCCGCTGCTCTCAAGCAAGGTCCTGTGGTGGTGACCTTCTATCGAGGTGGCTGGTGTCCGTACTGCAACCTCCAACTGCGGTCCTACCAGGCCTTGCTGCCCGAGTTGGCATCCTTTGGCGCAAGCATGCTGGCCATCTCACCTCAGCTTCCGGACGCATCACTGTCAACCGCGGAGCGCGAGGCGTTGACGTTTAACGTCCTGAGCGATCTGGGCAATGACGTGGCTCGCCAATTCGGGCTGGTCTATCCATTGCCGCAGGAACTGCGCGATGCCTTGAGTTCCAGCAACAAGGCGCTGCCGAGCATAAATGGGGACGCCAGTTGGGAGCTGCCCGTTCCCGCCACCTATGTGATCACGCCGAACCAGAGGATCTCGCTGGCTTTCATCGAGGTCGATTACCGGCAGCGATTGGCCCCGCAGCGACTTCTTGCGGCGCTGCAAGAGCAGGCGGTTACGTGACGCAGGCCGTCGACTTGGTGCAAGAAGCGGTAGTCGGACCGGCTGCCGCGTCGTGGCCTCAGAGATCATCCCGGAACGTCTTGCGCGGATTCTGCTGGGCCGGGCTCAGCGTCACGATCTTTGCGGGCTGGTTCGTCGTGACGCGCTTCAGTGTCACGCGCGAACTTCGCCTGTGGGATGTGACCGCGCTGCGGTTCGGCATCGGTGCCGTCATTCTTCTTCCAGTGCTGTTGCGGGGAAAGAGACGCCTATCAGCCAAGGAATGGCGTGAGGGGCTGGTCTATGCCTGCCTTTGGGGGTTGCCCTTCGTCCTGGCGGTCGCGCTCGGCCTGCAGCTCACGTCGGCCGGCCGCGCGGCAGCGATAGCGCCGACCCTGATGCCGGTATTCGCCGGCGCCTTCGCGTGGATTTTCCTGAAAGAGAAACAGGGCCGCGCGCGCTGGTGTGGCTACCTCGCCATCATCATCGGACTGGTGTTCATGGTTGCAGGCGGTGTTTCCGCTCACGGTGGCATGAACCCGATGGGCCTCATCGCCCTGATGACTGCCGCTGCCATGTGGGCCGTCTACACGCTGCTTTTTCGGCGCAGCGCCCTGACACCTGTGCAGGCCGCAGCCCTGATCTGCTTCTGGTCGGCCATCCTCTTCCTGCCGATCTATATTTTTGGCGGGCTCAGTCGCCTCGCCATGGCCTCACCCAGCGAGATCGGCTTGCAGGCCGTCTATCAGGGCGTCCTGATGAGCGGCGTTGCGATCGTTTCCTTCAATCGCTCTGTCGCGCTTCTGGGCCCATCTGCGGCCACAGCCATCATCGCCCTGATTCCGGTCGTTGCTTCGCTGGCCGCCATTCCCGTACTTGGAGAGCTGCCGTCTGGTGGAGAGTGCGTTGCACTTGCCGTCGTTGTTGGCGGCGTGCTCTTGGCAGCACGTCCTGCCCGTAAAGCAGCGAAGCCATCGATTTCCGCAACCACGAGGCATACACCATGATCCGGTTCTACTTTCATCCGACCCCCAACCCCGCAAAGATCGCGCTCTTTCTGGAGGAGACCGGTCTGGCCTACGAAGCCTTGCCGGTCGACACAAGCAAGGGCGAGCAGCATGCGCCCGCCTTTCGTGCGATCAATCCGAACGGCAAGGTACCGGCCATCGTCGATACCGAGGGGCCGGGCGGCAACGAAGTCAGGGTCTTCGACTCGACCGCCATCCTGATCTATCTGGCGGAAAAGACCGGCCAGCTTCTGGGCACGTCCGAGGATCGGCCGGAGTTGCTGTCCTGGCTGCTCTTCATCGCCTCGGGATTGGGGCCGTTCTCCGGGCAGGCGGTGCACTTCCAGTTCGCCGCGCCCGAGGGCTTGGACTACGCGGCCAATCGTTACCGCCGCGAGGCGGAGCGGCACTATCAGGTTCTCAACGATCACCTGTCCGGACGCGAGTTCATCGTCGGCAGCGGTTTCACGATCGCCGACATCTCCGCCTGGGGCTGGCTCGATCGCGCTTCCCGCGTGCGCAAGGGCGCCGAGGATCCTCTGGGGCCCTTTCCCGAACTGAAGCGGTGGTTCGCAGGCGTGGATGCGCGTCCGGCGGTCGCTCGCGCCCGGGCGCTCGCCAAGAGCCATGCGTTCAAGGCGATCAACGACGAGGAGACCAAGCGTGCGCTCTTCCCGTCGAACTATCCCCCTGCATCGGCGCAAGGAGTTTGAAATGGAACTGAAGAACAAGCGGGTCCTCGTCACGGGCGGATCGAGCGGGATCGGCCTCGCGCTGGCCCATGCGCTGATCGCGCGAGGCGCCAGGGTGGTCATCACCGGAAGGCGCAGAAGCGTCCTGGACGATGCACTGCGCAGCCTTGACTCGGCGACGGGCGTCTGCGCTGACGTGGGAAGTCCCGAGGGACGCGCGGCCACGCTGGACCAGGCGATACAGACGCTGGGCGGACTCGACATCCTCGTCAACAACGCCGGCGGCGTGCGGGCTGGCCGGCTGGAGAACACCACGGAAGCCGATATCGAGCAGATGGTGATCGTCGACTTGCTCGCGCCAGTCTTGTTGACCCGCGCGGCGCTCCCCGCTCTGCGGGCCAGCGGAGATGCCATGGTGGTGAATGTCGCCTCCGGCATTGCCCTGGTCGGCGCACCCTTCTATGCAACGTATGCCGCGGTGAAAGCAGGTCTGGCTCGCTTTGGCGAGGCGCTCAGGCGCGAGCTCAAGGGCGAAGGCATTCATGTGTTGACGGCCTATCCTGGAGGCACGGACACGCCGATGATGAAGTCGAATCGCGCTGGTCCCGAACTGGGGTTTTCGCGCGAGCCTGCTTCTGCGGTGGCCGATGCCATCGTCGCCGGGATCGAGGCGAACGCTTTCGAGGTCATCCGGGGCGGGGAGGCGAGAGCCCAGATGATTGCGCTCAACCGTAACGATCCGGTAGCGGTCGATGCGAGATTCCTGACGCTCAAGAGCGCGCTGGAAGAGGCGGTCAAGGACCACAGCGCATTGTGACGACGCGGCATCAAGCACCGCATCCACTCACGAAGCCAACCACGAACCGATCCAGGAACGATCATGGCGCGCCCCAGAGAGTTTGACGAAGCAGTGGCCCTCGATGCCGCGATTCAATGCTTCTGGTCGAGGGGCTACGAAGCCACCTCGGTGCGGGACCTGGCCGACGCGATGGGTATCGCCGGCCCCAGTCTGTACAACACGTTTGGCGACAAACGCACGCTGTACCGGCAGGCGCTCGAACACTATGTCGAGCGAGGCTTTTGCGATCGGGTCCGGCGCTTCGAGTCCCAGTTGGCACCTCGTGCGGCCATCGGTGCGTTCTTCGATGAGATCATCGAATTGTCGCTGGCCGACGACCAGCGCAAGGGATGCCTGATCGTGAACTCGGCACTGGAGCTGGCACCTCACGACGCGGAGTTTCAGGCTGCACTGGCCGCTGTCTTGCGCGACATGGAGGCCTTCTTCTACCGTTGCGTCAAGGCCGGCCAAGATGCCGGCGCGATCAACATCACGTTGCCGGCCGATGATCTCGCCCGGATGCTGCTCGGCTTGCTAATGGGGCTGCGCGTCCTCGCGCGATCGCGGCCAGAACCGGAATTGCTGCGTGGGCTTGTCCGGCCCGCATTGGCGCTGCTCGATGGCGCCGGCACATCTCAACGACGGAGTCGCAAATGATCGACCTCTACTATTGGCCCACGCCCAATGGCCACAAGGTCACGATGTTTCTGGAGGAGGCTGGCCTCGAATACCGCATTCATCCTGTCGACATCAGTGCGGGCGACCAGTTCAAGCCTGAGTTCCTCGCGTTCTCGCCGAACAACCGGATGCCTGCGATCATCGACATGCAGCCGGTCGACGGCGGGGAGCCCGTGACCGTCTTTGAATCGGGCGCCATCCTGGTCTATCTTGCGGAGAAAACGGGTCGCTTCATGCCGACCGACCTGCGTGAGCGCAAGGCGGTGCTGGAATGGCTCTTCTGGCAGGTCGGTGGACTCGGCCCCATGGCCGGTCAGAACCATCACTTTGGCATCTATGCGCCCGAGAAGATCCCCTATGCCATCACGCGCTACGTCAACGAGACCAATCGCCTGTACGGTGTGCTCGACCGACGCCTGGCCGTGCAGGAATATCTCGCAGGTGAAACCTATTCGATCGCGGACATGGCGACCTACCCCTGGGTGGTGCCGTGGAAGCGCCAGCAGCAGGAACTCGACGAGTTCCCCAGTCTGCGGCGGTGGTTTGATGCGATTCGCAATCGTCCCGCGACGATCAGGGCCTATGCGCGCGGCGAGCCTTTCGCATCGCGTCCTGCGGTGACGGAGGAGGGCAAGAAGCTTCTGTTCGGTCAAACTGCCGCAGGCCCGCAGGCGCGCTGATACGTTTATGGTGCACACACCAGCGATTACTCAAAGTCAAAGCAATCACGCGACGTGGGCGTGCGCCAGCTGCTGCAGGGAGCTCGGGAATTCGTGGAGATCTTTCGAGGCGCGGGCATGATATCGCTATGACCATCGAACCGTGGGCGGACGCCCAGCTATCTGAAGATATTCCTCGGCTTGCTCAGGGCGGTGAGAGCGAGACTGTGGAATTCAAGCGAGAGCTGCCAAAGCAGGTGCGGGATCTTGCCAAGGAAATCGCGGCTTTCGCTTCCAGCAGCGGGGGCCGACTCCTTCTTGGAGTGGCAGACGACGGCTCGATTCCAGGAGTCGAAAATGCACATGACCCAGCGGTTCGAGATGATCTCGGCAGAAGGATCGTGGGCGTTTGCCAGATCATCGATCCCCCCGTCCGCCCGCAGATCGGCTGGACATCGGCAAATGGGCTCGGCGTTCTCGTCATCACTGTCGAGAAGGGTTCAGAGCCTCTGTACTACGTGGATTCGCGCGCGTACATCCGGCACGGCACGGTCTACCGACCGGCGACGGCCTCAGAGGTTCGCGCTGCCTTGACAGCTTCCATGCCCGGGGAGGCCGCAGAAGGACCCAAGAATCATCCGGAGCTGTCTGCGCTGGCCGACGTGCTCGCCAACGTGCGACGCTGGAGCGATACGGACTCCGAGATGCGAAGCCTGAAACCCTGGATTGAAGATTGGTCGGCAGATGCGGAGGTCTATGCGTCAAAGCTGCGCGACCTGTCCGTCTCCGACTGGGCCATTGAGAGCCACGTCAATGAACGGTTGGAAGCCACAGCTGAGAAGCTCGATGAAGTCGCACAGTTCCGGCACTACCTCGGCGAAGGGGAAAACTTCAACGACGTGTGCAACTCCGCAGGCTTCGCTGCTGCGGAGTTGATGCGCGATCTGGTCGATCCTATCGAGGTCAGCGATGAGACACAGCGAAAAGTCCTGGAGGCGATTGCCAAACTTGCCCGCAAGTTGACCCAAATGTGGGACCGTGCCAACAAAGAGATCTTCGATGGGCGTGTCGAGAAAGCCCAGCAGGAAACCTATGGCATCGGCCAGCAAATCGCCACTTGGACCTATTTCAGGCTGTCTGTTGTGCCGGAAAGCACGCTGGCCGATCTGCGCCGAATCGGTCTTAGCCTGCTCCAACTGGTGTCCATGAGGGTCTACATGGATGGCGGCGCTTCACTACAGCGCATCGTCGATGATGCTCAGACTCTTGTGAAAGAGCTGAATGCGAACGTCGAGAGTTTCCTGCAGTTCGATCGCTGAGTACTGTGTGCGCCGCCGTTTGCCCTTGGGCGGCTGCGGGCCACGGCTGCCAGAGGCGTGCTCGCTCCAGCGGTACGGTGACCGTGCGCGCACTCAGCGTCTATGCGCTGGCGCGCGCCTCAGGTCGCCGGGAAGCACAATCCCCAGGCTCCCATGCAACTCCTGACATGGATGCGGTCCGTAGCTACCCGGAACCCGAATACCCTCTAAACCCGCGTCAGATATGGGTTTGCGTCCGTCCGATGCAAATCGAAAGTCCTTGACAGCGGACATTTTTTAGGATGTCGCGCTCCTCGGTCAGACGCTTGATCTCGGCCTTCAGTCGCCGGACCTCCGCCGAGTCCTTCGCCGTCGGCAGCAGTGCCGCCTCCGCGCCGTCGGCATTGGCAGCGCTCTTCGCCTTGCGCAGCCACTCGTACAGGCTGTGGGTGGAGACCCCGAGCCGCTGGGCCACATCGGCCACCCGGAAGCCACGTTCGGTTACCTGCTTGACCGCTTCGGCCTTGAACTCATCCGTGTACTGCCTGTTGCTCATAAACACCTCTGTCGTTGCCATGAATTATGGCTCCTAGGTGTCTACGAAAGGCTGGCCGGTCCAGACCTCCGTTTTGTACAAGCCGTTGATAGTTTCAGCCAGGGCGTTGTCATAGGAGTCGCCGGTGCTGCCCACCGAAGGCATCAGGCCAGCTTCCTCCAAGCGCTCTGTGTAGCGAATGGACACGTACTGACTCCCCCTGTCGGAGTGATGAATCAGCTTTTCATCGCTTGAAGGATGCCGTGCGTAGAGAGCTTGCTCCAATGCATCCACAACAAAGTCAGTGCGCATGTGGCTGCTGACTCGCCAACCCACAATCCGGCGGGCATAGACATCAATCACAAAGGCCGCAAACATCTGACCTTGCCATGTCGATACATAGGTAAAGTCTGCAACCCAAAGCTGGTTGGGGTCTCCTCGTTTTCAGTGCAATAAGTGACGGTACGCAAAGCTAGCACTGGCGCGGGGGTGGTCTGGGTAGACCGTTGATTTCATTGACTTTCCTGTTCGCTTTGTAAACGGGTATGGTGGCCTCCCACTTTTGAGGTTCACGATGCAGGGTTGGCACACAACGTTTTTGGGGATGCGTGGGCTCCCCCGCGATATCAGCGACTTCGAGATGAAGGCATTTTTCACCTTCGATGGTGCCGAGCGCGACGCAATCAATGCACGCCGAGGTGATTCCCACAAGCTTGGTCTGGCGCTCCATATTGGTTTCCTGCGCATGAGTGGGCGTTTGCTCGGTGCCTTTCGGGTAATTCCAGTAGCCTTGTGGCGCCACCTTGGCAACGAGCTTGGCATTGCAGCACCAGAAGTCGCCTCGCTGAGAGCCATGTATGAACGCGGGCGCACGCTATTCGATCACCAACAAGTAGCCTGCACGGTCCTTGGATTCCAGTGGATGAGCGAGCACCAGCGCCGCTCACTGGTACGTGAACTGCGCGACGAAGTGGCGCGCTGCGCCGACCGCGATCAGCTACTCGTGCGGGCGCGTCAATGGCTGTACAAGAACAAGCTGGTGATCGTGCACGAGCGGGCAATTCGGACACTGATTGCGGCGGCACTTGCCCAGCTTGAAGTTGAAACAGGCACCGCCATCGCCGCCAGCGTTGATCCAGCAACACTTGATCGCTGGCGAGCCTCAGTTTCAGAGCTGCGCCCAGATGGACAAACCCAGCAGAGTTGGCTATGGGCTGCACCGGCGAAACACTCAACCCGCCAAATCAGCGAGGTACTGGAGCGCATCGACCTGCTTTACACGCTGGACGTTCATAAGCACCTGGCAGACATCCCCGATCTCATCTTGCGCCGCTACGCGCGCCGACTTGTCTCCAGGCCGCCCTCAGCCGGAGCCAAGATCAAAGAGCCAGCGCGCACCGTGGAGGTCGCATGCTTTCTTCGGTATTGCCTGTTCACCACCACAGACCAGTTGATCCTTATGGTGCAGCGCCGGATCGCCGATCTGTGGCGTCAGGCTGCCGCCGATGTCCCCGCTACCGTCAATTGGGCCGCAATGTACAAAACGCTGCTCGGCGAACTTGTTGCCTTGAGCGCGCAAGGTGCGGTGCCAGATGCTGAGTTGCGTGCCCGTCTTGAAGCCTTGATCACCGAAACCCAGAAACGCAAACCACCGAGCAGGGCCTCCCTGGTCCGCGAGGGATTGATTGATGGAATTCGCCCCGTGCGGTCGTTGCTCGTCGCCATTGCAAAGCTGCCCTGGCAGGCCACCGGCGAGCATCCTGCCATCGAGTACCTTGCCAAGCTGCAAGCTTTATATCTCAAAGGATCCAGAAAGCTGCCAGTTGAAGTGGTGGCACCAAGTCTGGGAATGATCTGGCAGGTTTCGATCTCCAGCCCAGACCGGGAACGGGCGTTTCAGGCGTTGGAGGTGGCCACCCTGTTTGCCCTGCGCCGCGCGGTGCGCAATGGCTCGGTCTGGATTGAGCACAGCCTGAGCTTTCGGGGTCGTGCGCGCTTGTTCTTCACGGACGAGCGTTGGCAGGCAGAGTCCAAGAAACACTATGCCCGTCTATCGTTACCCAGCAAGGCTGCCACTTTCTTGAAGCCTTTGCTGGCCAGAGTAACTGCCGGTGTCGATGCGGTGGCCGCTGCAGCCCGCAGTGGCGTACTGCGCGTGGATGATGAACTCCATTTGTCGCCATTGCCCGCAGAGGACGAAGACCCAGAAGTGACCAAGCTGCGCGCGGCTTTGGATCACCGCATCGGTGAGGTTCAATTGCCGGAAGTGATTCTGGCCGTTGACGCCCAGGTGCGCTTTAGCTGGATCATGCTCGGACGTGAGCCGCGCTCTACCGACGAGCTGCTGATGGTCTATGCCGGCATCATGGCCCACGGCACCAGTCTGACTGCGGTCGAATGCGCGCGCATGATTCCGCAATTGTCTGCCACCAGCATTCGCCAGGCCATGCGCTGGGCGCGGGACGAACGGCGTCTGAGCCAGGCCTGCCAGGCTGTGCTGGAATTCATGCAGCGACACCCGATTGCCGCCACCTGGGGGCGGTCCGATTTGGCATCTTCTGACATGATGAGCATGGAGACCACCAAACGGGTGTGGCAAGCCCGGCTTGATCCTCGGCGCAACACACCTTCCATTGGAATCTACTCCCATGTAAAAGACCGGTGGGGCATCTTCCATGCGCAGCCCTTTGTGCTCAATGAGCGCCAGGCGGGCGTGGCCATTGAAGGTGTCATCCGCCAAGAAAAGCTGGAGACCAGCCAGCTTGCTGTGGATACCCATGGCTACACCGACTTTGCCATGTCACATGCCCGTTTGCTTGGTTTTGATCTTTGCCCGCGGTTGAAGGAACTCAAACAGCGCCACCTCTTTGTGCCACGCGGCACCAAAGTGCCCGCAGAAATCGCTGCGGTGTGCGAAGCCAATGTCGACGTCGCTTTGATCGAAAAGCATTGGGATAGTCTGGTGCACCTGGCAGCCTCGGTCATGAGCGGACATGCCAGTGCGGTGGCAGCTCTTGCGCGGTTCGGTTCTGCCGCCCAGGGCGATCCAATCTATGAGGCTGGCGTGCAATTGGGGCGGTTGCTGCGTACGGCGTTTTTGGCTGACTACTTTGTCAAGGACGCTTTCAGGAACGAGTTGCGCCGGGTGCTCAATCGGGGCGAGGCTGTTAACGCCCTCAAGCGCGCCATTTATACCGGCCGGATCAGCCCGGCGCAGGCCAAACGTGTCGATGAAATGCAGGCTGTGGCCGATGCGTTGAGCCTGATGGCCAACATCGTGATGGCGTGGAATACCTCACAGATGCAGGCGGTCCTGGATCGCTGGTCGAACCGCCGCCAGGTCATTCCACCGGAACTGATCGGGAAGATTGCGCCCACCAGGCTGGAGAGCATCAACTTGCGGGGTGTGTTTCGCTTCCCGGTTGACCGCTATGCTGACCAAATCCTGCCTTCGCGGCCAAATGCATCGATAACTGGCACCAATGGATGAAACCGACCACGGTTTGACGCCACGAATCGCAGATTTGAAAGTGAACAGGAAAGTCAATGAAATCAACGATCTACCAACACCACCTCCGCGCCAGTGCTAGCTTTTCGTACCGTCACTTATTGCACTGAAAACGAGGAGACCCCTGGTTAGGACGTTGGGCTGTGAACTGGCGGTTGACGAGGTCTAGTGGGCATGGCCTTGCCACATCTGGGCGTGTTGTGCACACCTTCTTGCCACGCCGCGCACCCTCCAACCCTAGCTTGCGCATCAGGCGCTGCACCGTGCAGCGGGCAATAGGCAAGCCCTCTCGATGCATTTGCTTCCAGACTTTGATCACCCCATAAACTTGCCAGTTTGCATGCCATACACGTTGGATATGACCGCAACTCTCTTCGTCTGATTGGCTGCGCTTGCAGCGCAGCCATGGGCAGTTTCTTTGTTGAACCCTGCGTCTGTAGCCCGATGGGGCAATTTGCAGCAGTCGGCAAATTGGCTCGACCCCATAGGCATCACGGTACTTGTCTACAAAGTCAATCAGCTCTTGATGCGACGGTCCAGCTCCGCCTGCGCAAAAAAAGCGCTCGCAGCCTTGAGTATGTCATTGGCACGCCGCAACTCCTTGTTCTCCCGCTCCAGTTGCTTGAGCCGCTCACGTTCATCTGTAGTCAAACCCGGTCGTTGGCCTGCATCTATTTCTTTGCGCTGTACCCATCCATGCAGGGTACTGACAGAGCAGCCAATCTTGGGGGCAATCGATTCGCATGCACCCCACAGTGATGCGTAATCCGCTTGGCACTCCTGCACCAAACGTACGGCACGTTCACGTACCTCAGGGCTAAAACGAGCAGCTTTAGTGTTCATGACTCAATCCTCTCAGGAGTTGAGCCTCCACGGAAGCCGGTGCGATTCAGTTGGGCAATTGCAATTGCCATGGTGAAAGTGCCACGAACAGTCAAACATCTGGGTAAGTAAGGGCTTAGCGTGCTTTATTTTCCGTTTTCTGAGGCGACCCCTCGTAAGGCGTCTCGCCGCCGCGCTCGAACCAGGCATCAATCTCGTACTTCGCACTCTCGGCCGACCATGCCGCGCCGCTGGCAACCTTTTTACTGTCGCCGCCCCACCGCGATACAGACCACTTCCACACCAGCGTCTCGCCGCGCACGCCTGCCTCGATGTCGAGGCGGTACGCGCTGCGTCTGCGCGTGAACCCGCTGCCCGCCGGCTCCCACTCGGTCTTGTACAGATTCCAGTCCTGCGCCAGTTGCTCGAAACGCTCGCCGCCGCGCGGGAAATACGTGTGGACTTCTGCCCGTGGCCGGCTGTCCATCCGCAGCACTCGCATCATGTCCTCAAAGATCGAGGCATCAACGCATCGGAAGTCAGTCAGATCGAACGGGAATCGAGTGCCGTTGTACAGACCAAGCAGGAAGCGCGCGACGTGACGGCACTGTCCACTGCTCCCGTTCGCCAGATCGAATAGGCGCTTCAGTGAATCCAGGCCGTCGTTCTCGTCCTGAGCGCGGATCTCTGCCGCCCGCTGGGCATCCGTGTCGCCCTCATGGAAGGCGCTCAGGTGTTCCATGAATGCCTGCAATTCGGGCTTTGCTACTTTGCTTTTGACTTCTACGAACCCGCTATCAGATGTATTCATTGTTGGTCAAATGCGTAGGCTGCCGGCAGCCGGGTCTTCGATCGGCGTCTGTTTTGGTGCCTCGACGGTGTCTGGGACGATCGCGACCGACGTTCCCGGCGCCGGCACGCTGACGAGCCAACTCTGGGCGTAATCCGTAGTGTCGCCGTTCCACTGGACGTGGCGCTCGTAGCCGGACAGCAGGAACTGCCCCCCCTTGGCCCAGACAAGTTGGACATCGAACAGGATCCACTTCTCGCCCTCGGCGCGGACGGGGCGGTGGTTGAAGAGCTCTGCAACGCGCGTGCTGCGAAGATTAACGGTATCGCGCTTGTCTCGGATTCTCAGCGTTCCAACTGCGTTGCCCATTGCCCGTAACCACTTTTGTTTGGTCTGTCCCTTGCTTTTAAGTGGCGTTACATGCACTTCCATGACACCCTCGAAACAACTGTATATATGTACAGTATATCTCGGCTTCATTCAGGCAAGACAGGTGCGCAGGCCGATCCAAAGCGCCTAACGTTCTACTCCTCGCCCTTAATTAGCGCTCGGCCATCGTCATATTACGCATCAAAGCCTGCTCGCACACATCAGCAGGCGGGGCATCGCACGGCGAAAAGGTCCGCACGCCGCAGAACTGGCACACCTCGTCGGCAAGCGCTGCCGCGAGAGCGGCGCGCGCCTGCGGCACGACGTGCTCAATGACGTGGCCGACCGGTATGAATGGATCACGGTCAGCTTCCTCCACGATGCGACGCAGGACGTCCAGGGCATTGCCGTACCCAGGGGCATCGAGATTAGATGGACTCATAGCGATGTTCAGGATCAAACGATGACGAGAGAGTTCGGCGCATGCTCCTCGCGCCGATCAAGAAGCTCCGCGTATCGGTCGCGGATTTCGGCGGCATGGAGATACCTGACCTCGATGCCGACAAGCTCGGCAACCCGCCGGCGGATCTGCCCGACCAAGGTAGCCTCATCGAACGTCGGCACAGCCGTTGGCAGGCCGCCGGTGTACAGCAGGTGTGCCGGCAGCCTGGCCTCCAAGGCTTCACGCTCGGCAGCGGCCAGCTTGGCACGCTCCACCTTGGCTTGCAGGTCCGTGGATAGCAGATGGGGTGCGACATCGGCCAGCCAACGCCCAGACTGGAATCCGAACGTGCTGGCAGCCTCGAGCTCGACCATCTGCAGGTAGACCGGCTGGTTGTCGATACACGACACAGAGGCCTCCAGGTCGGCAGCCGACGACATGATGCAGAACGCGCAGCTGACGCGGCTCATGCCATAGCGCGTATAGGCCTCGTGCAGCTGCAGGCCCGCGTCCGCGATGGCTCCGAACACCTCCTGCACCTTCCACTCGATGATCGGGTGCCATGAAAGCCCTTCGGCTCCTTTCCGGCAAAGCTTTGGCATGCGCACTGACACAGGCATCTTGCTTCGTGCGGCGCTTTCCTGGCGGCGGATGCCCGACACGTTGACGATCTCCTGCGTCGGCCATCGCTTGCGCAGCGCCGACGAGATGATGGCGACCTTGAGCTCGCTCGTACAGAAGCGCATAGACGGCGTGCTCCACGGCAGTATCAGCTTGACGCAAGCCAGGTCAGCATAGCGCTTGACGTTGTTTTGCCATCGGCCCTCCCATCGCGCCAGCATGTCGCCGGCTTGGCGCGTGACGACCAGCAGTTCCCAGCCCAGCGCGTGCGCCAGGCGCTCGCATGATGGCAGGCTGTCGCGCCACTCGACGCGCCCCAGATCCGAGTGGATCAGCACGCGCGGACCAGTGTGCCCGATCTCATCCAAATAGGGGTAATCGTACTTCTCGTGCAAAATCTGGCGGTTTCCCGGCAAAGCCTTTTTTCATAAGGCTTTCCAGGTGATTCCGACTATTGTCTGCTGCCTTCCGGCGTCTTCGGGAGTACGATGTCCGCCCCGCGATTTCGGATCGCGTCACCTGAACGGGGGCGGAAGATGTCGGACTTGCAATTTCGCTATGTGGGAAAGGACTGCTTACCGGCCCGCTTATCCGAGTTCGATATCGATCATTACTTTGCCTTGACCGGCAGCGATATCGCCGCGATTAACAACAAGTTCCGACGGGACGGGCGAGCCGGCGCCGCCATTCAGCTGGTTTTCCTGCGTGCTAGCGGCCGCACCCTCGACCAGCTCAATACCCTACCCCGGCAGTTGCTGCGCTACGTCGGCGACAAGCTCGGCTTGCCAACCCCGACCATTGCGTCACTACGCACAATCTACCAACGCTACAAGACGCTTTACGAGCATCAGGTCTGGGCTTGCGATTACCTCGGCCTGAGGCGGCTGGATGAAGACCAGTGGACGGGCCTCGAAGCCTGGATGCGGCAGGACGCCACCGAATCGCTGTCGCTGGACGAGCTGGTCCAGCACGCCAACTACTGGCTGTACGAACGGCGGATTCTGATCCCTTCCACGCGCGCGTTGCAGGACTTGGCGCGTTCCATTTGGGCGAGCATCGAGCGTGACCTGCTGGCCACGATTGAAGCGGTCGTGCCCATGGAGCAGGTTGCGCGGGCTGAGGCCGCTGTATTTGCCCAGCATGCGGCCTCCAGTTCGACCGTGCTGGAATGGCTCAAGACGCCGCCCGCACGCCACAGCCCGTCCACCATGAGCGAGACGCTGGACAAAATCCGCTTTCTCAAAGGACTGGGCGCGCATACCTGGGCGTTGGATGGCATCCCGATCGAGAAACAACGCGCCTATGGCCAGCGCGTCCAGGCCCGCCGTCCTGCCAAGATCCGCGAACTGAAAACGTCCACGCGCACCATCGAACTGTTGTTCTTCCTGCGTGTGACCCTGCTGGAGTTGACGGACGCGATGGCCTACCAGGCCGGACGCCGCGTCTCCGATCTCATCAGGCAGGCCTACAACAAGACCACTACGAAGCAAGCGCGCTCGGCGCTCCAATACCGGCAGCAACTGGTCGAGATCAAGGGGCTGGTTGACGACGACAGTCGCTCGGCCGAAGCGCGCCTGGCAGACATCGGCCAGCTGCTCGAAGGCCTGTCTGCCAAGCCCACCGCAAGCCATGCCGCGAGCGTGCGCGAAACACTCACAGAAGATCACCACCGCATCCGCAACCTGCTGGCGCCCCTGCGGGAATTGGAGCTGGCCGGAAACGGCAACGAGCCGGTCATGCGGCAGCTTGAGGTCATCGGCAAGCTGTACGAACATGGTGCGACGGAACTGCCGCCCGATTGCAATGTGCCGGTGAGCGCAAGCTGGCGTGATTTGGTCGATGGCGAAGATCGTAAGCGCGCGCTGCGCGCGATGGAAGCCTGCGCGATCACGGGCTTGCGCAAAGCTCTGCGCCGCGGCACGGTCTGGATCAGCCACAGCCTGTCGTTCCGGGAGCGCGATCAGTTGCTGATCCCGCCGACACAGTGGGAATCGGAGCGGGACCGGTATCTGTCCTCGATCGGTTTGCCGAACCAGGCTGACACCTACCTCAACCGCCTCACGGATCATCTGAAGGCAGGTCTTGCGGCGCTGGACGAGGCCCGCGAGGCGGGTCACTTCACGATGGATGCGAACGGTGTGTTGCATCTGTCGCCGCTGGACGCGGCCCCAACCGACGGTGTACCCACGCGTACACGTGATCTGCTCTTCAAGGACATTGGCAGCGCGCAGTTTGCCGACATGATCCTGGAGATGGATGCCCGTACGAATTTCAGCGAGGTGCTGCTCGCACGCAAGGCGCGCGATGCGCACGAGTTGATCTCGCTCTACGCTGCATTGATCGCCCACGGTACCGAACTGGATGCCAAGGGTGTGGCGGCCATGATCCCGCAATTGGACACGGCGCACGTCTCTACTGCGATGCGCGCGTTGGAGATGCCGGGGCGGCTGCGCCGCGCGAATGAGCGCGTGGTGGAGTTCCAACGCACGCACGCGATCACCGAGCTGTGGGGAACCGGTCAGCAGGCGTCGAGCGACTCGATGAGCCTGGATACCTCACCCCACTTGTTTTACGCACGCGCCGATCCGCGCCGGCGCACCCATGCGGTTGGCATCTACACCCACGTGCTGGACCAGCACGGTATCGCGTACAACCAGCCCATGGTGCTCAACGAGCGGCAGACCGGCGTAGCGATCGAAGGCGTGCTGCGCCACAACGAGACCCGTACCGGCGGCGGGCTCCTCCGGCTCGCGGTCGATACGCACGGCTATACGAACGTGGGGATGGCGGTGGCCAAATTGCTCGGCTTTGACCTGTGCCCATGGCTTCGCAACCTGTCCGAGCGCAAGCTGTACGTGCCGCGTGGGCTGCTAGTGAGCGACGGCTTGTCGGCCGCAGCGTCTCACGAGATCTCGCTCAAGACTATTCGTGAGGGCTGGGATGGGTTGCTGCGCTTGGTGGCGTCAATCTATTCGGGACGCGTGAGTGCGATTGTCGCGCTGCAGCGCTTCGGCAGCGCCGCCCAAGGCGACCCCATCCACAAAGCTGCGGATCACCTGGGCAAACTGCTGCGCACGCTGTTCCTGTGCGACTTCTTCAGCAATGCGGAGTTTCGCCGCGAGTTGCGCACCCTGCTCAATCGGGGTGAGTCGGTCCACCAGCTTCAGCGGGCCATCTATTCCAGCAAGGTGGCACATGACCGCGGGCGCCGTCAGGACGAAATGATCGCGATTTCCGGATCGCTGACCCTACTGACGAACCTGGTGATTGCCTGGAACACGCAGCGTATGCAGGCCACGGTCGATGCGTGGCGCCGCAAGGGGCTGCGCGTCGAAGACGACTGGCTGCGCCGCATGGGCCCGGCCCACTTCGCGCATGTGAATTTCCGGGGCATCCTGAGTTTCCCGATCCACCAGTACCAGGACACCCTGCTGGAGGCAGCGCCTCGCCGGCGTGCGGGATAATGGCAATTCGCAAGTCCCAGGCTGATTAGCTCCAGTGGGTATCGGTCACCGGATCGTGCAGCGTCACCTCGACAAAGCAGTTGCACAGGTCCGCCTGGTCGTGCATCTCCGCAATCAGTTCCGCGATGGCCTGTTCCAGTTCGGGGCCAGCGGCAAACGGCATCACGATCTCGTATTCGGTGCGGGGGCCCTCCAGCGGCCGCATTTGGTACTGGGCCAAGCAGCACTGCTCAATCCAGCGACGCGCCTTGGACTTGCCGCGCACGAACTTGCTGTTGCGCTCGATATAGAGGCGCACGATCAAGCGCGTCTGAGCCACGGGCTTGGGCACAGCCATGGGGCGCTGCTCCGTCGATGCGGGTGGGATGGCCCGCGGTGGCATAGGTGCTGCAGGCGGCGCCAGCGCCGATTCGATACGGTGTTGTGCGAATGGGTCTGCCGCGTCAATGTAGCGCATGGCGGAGCGGACATCCTTCCAGCCGACGTACTCCATCAGCATCTTGAGATCCCACTGGTTCGCGTTGGCCCAGGAGGCAAAGCCGCGCCGCAGCGAGTGACTGCTATAGCGAGCCGCCTCGGGCAGGCCGGCTTCCTGGAACAACGTTCGCAACAAGGGCACGACGCTGGCGGCCTGCAGCCCGGCGTCGGCGATCTTCCCCCAGCGATCGATGCGCCGAAAAACCGGACCCCGCGTCAAGCCGGATGCGGCCAGCCATGCCTCGTAGGCCGCCACCGGGCACAGACGCGACAAGGCCGGTGCCCGGTGCGTCGTACCAACGTGGTCTGTCTTGGTGCGCGGCAGGAAGATGGTCATGCCGCGCCCAGGTTCGACGGTGATGTGCTCGATCTGCAGCCGGCTCAGTTCGTCCGATCGGAAACCCCGCCAGAAGCCGATCAGCACCAGCGCCTTGTTACGGGTGTGGACCTGGAGTTGACGGCCCGCATTTGCCACCGTAGCTGTGGCGATCTGGGCATCGAGCCACGCGACCAATCGCTCCAGTTGCATGAGTTGCAGCGGTTTGGCGCGCCGCTCCTGGGCAGGGTGCAGTGCCTGGATGCCCTTGAGCACCTTCCGCACGTGTGGCGCCCGGGTCGGGTCGGGGAAACCCTGTGAAACGTGCCACTGCCCGATCGCAGCAAGGCGCTGACGCAGCGTGTTGATGGCAAGCGTCTGCGCGTGGTCGGCCAGGTAGCGCGCAATGCTGTCGGCGCTCGCCGGCAGGAAGCCTCCCCACTCGACCTCGAAATGCCGAATGGCCGATTGGTAGCTGCGCCGCGTGTTATCGCGGGTCGCGGCTTCGAGATAGCGGTCAATATCCGGCATCGCGCCCTAGTGCGTATGACGATGGTGGATGTCCGGATAATGCGGGTGTTTGTGGACCAGCACCTCATGCTTGTGCGCATGCACGTGTGGCTCCTTGCCATCCCACGGGAAATCGTGCTCATGCTGGTGGTGCTCGTCGTGTCGATGCGCATGCATGTGCTCCATGGGCTCGTGCACGTGCTCATGCTCGTGCCGCTCGCGCAGATGCAGCCAGACCCCTAGCGCCATCAGCGCCGCAGCGATCCAGAACAGAATGCCGGGAACCTCAGGCCAGATGAGGAATGAAATCACGACGCCGAACAGCGGCGCGACCGAGAAGTACGCTCCGGTGCGCGCGGTGCCCAGATGTCGCAGCGCGACCACGAATAGCGCCAGGCTAATCCCATAGCCAGCAAAGCCGACCACCATGGCCGCGACAAGAGGCAACGCAGCCGGCAGCGCATTGCCGGCCACCAGTGCGAAGCCAGTATTGCAGGTGCCGGCCACCAAGCCTTTCAGGCAGGCGATCAACACCGCATCGTTGGACGAGACGTTACGCGTCAGATTGTTGTCGATCGCCCAGCAGGCACAGGCGGCAACGATCAACAAGGCGCCCGGTGACAGGCTCGCCGCATCGGGTTGCCACGACAGCAGCACGCCGCCCGCGACGATGGCGACCATCCCGAGAACGATTTGCCGGTCGGCGTTTTCCTTGAATATGATCCACGCCACCAGCGCGGTGAAAACCCCTTCGACGTTCAGCAATAGCGACGCGGGCGCGGCGCCCGTGTGAGTCAACCCCGTCATCAGGAGTGCTGGCCCCGCCACGCCGCCGGCGACAATCGCGCCCAGCAGCCAGGGAATCTCACCCCGAGGAATGGCAGGCCCAGGCTGTGCCGCCTCGCTGGCTGTCCTGGTCAGCCGCCTGAATAGCAGAACACCCGCCAAGCCAAGGCCACTTCCCAGATAGAGCAGTCCCGCCAGCAGGATCGGTGAAACCGCGCCAGTCAGGGTCTTAGCCAAGGGCGTGCTTGCGCCGAACAGCAGTGCGGCTGCCAGGGCTGGGGTTGCGGAGCGGAGGGACATGTCGACAATCGTGGTTGAGCGCGGGCTCGACTATTGTCGCGCGTTCGGCGTGCGTCAGGTGTCGGGCTTCAAGACACGCATCACCGGATGATGGTCGATGTCCGGCAGGGGAAGATAAATCTCATGCGTGGCGGGATCGATCGCCAAGCTGTGCGCATTCGGCCCCACCCAACCTTCGCCGATCTTGGCCACTCCGGCTGCCTCAACCTTAAAGATCGTCAAGACGCCGGATTCGCTAGCGACATACAACCATCCGAGCGCCGCGTCGTAGGCCACGACGTCGGGCGTCTGTCCAACCCCGAAGCTTGCAACCACCTGTCTGGTGTTCAGGCTCAACACCAGCAAGCGACTGTCGCCCTCGCACGCGATAAACGCCAGTCGCAGCTTGGGCACGATCAGCAGCCCATGGTTTCCTTCGGCACCGGGCAATGGGATGCGATCCACGACTTGATCGGTGCGCGGGTCGATCTCGGCCAAGATCCCCCGTCCCTGGACGTTGACGAGGATGTGCTTCGAAACCGGGTCATACTGCGTGTTCCCAACGGCGCCGCCCAGCGCGATCGTCGTTATTCGCTGGCTGGTGCGGGCATCAATTACCGTTTCCGTGTTACCGGTCTCATCGGAAACATACAGCTTGCCGAGTTCCGGGGCGTAGGCGACGCCGTCAGGATAGATGCCTCCCGGAATACGGGCGACGATTCTCAGCGTCGCGGCGTCGATTGCCACGATTTCGTCGGTCCCCGTCGCGGAGGCATACACACGGTCGAGCTCCGGAACGGCCAACGTGCCATGGACATGACGGATGTTGCTGATCGTGGCCAGCACCCCTTTGGTTTTGGTGTCCACGACAACCACCGCGCTATCCCCGAGGTGGGCGACAAACAGCCGCGACCTGGTCGGGTCCAAGCTGAGGTAGTCCCAGCGCGTCGTGGCGCCAGGTAACGGATAGTCGCCCACATGTCGCAACGGCAGTGTCCCGGCCGGCCTTTGCGTTGCCGCACTGACGGTAAGTGCCAAACCGAGTGCGAGGGTGGCAAGTGCGAGTACGCACCTGAATGACGTGCAGCCTTCGAGTATCGGCGATCGGGTGTGCATGGCTCTCAAAGTTTTGAGGACCGCAGACAAGCGCGGGGACCGGACATGCTGGCCCGCGCTCACCGCATCACTGATTTGTGCACGCTGGCCTGCGCGTCCAGGGCTTTCTTCACGCCCTTTGCCAGGTCGACCGCTTTGCCCTTGCCCCAGTAGTGCAGGAACATGTAGCGCGGCTGCTCGTGCGTCATGTGCTGGTGAATGGCCACGATGTTGATGCCATCGGCCCGCATCGACTTCAGCACGGGCTGCAGCTCGTCTTCGCGCATCGCGAAGTCACCATCCACCACGGCCTCGTCATCGGTGCCGGCAAACGCGGCCCAGGTGTTCAGCCCCATTTCATTGCCGAAGGACACACCGTGCATGGTGCCCTTGGCACCGATCACGACCTTGAACATGCCATTGCTGGCTTGCCCCTTCGTCCCAAAAATGGCGTCCAAGGGCGCCGGCGTGATCTTGTTCTCGCTGGCGATCTTGCCGGGAAACGCCGTCCCGGGAGCTGGGTTCGCCGCACGAATCTCGGCGATTTTGTCGTAGACCTTCTTTACGCCAGCGGCGAGTTCGGCCGGGTCGCCCATGCCGCCGATATGCATGAAATACACCCGAGGCCGGTCGAAGAAGAAGTGGTTGTGCAGTGCCGTGACCTCCAGCCCGGCGTCGAGTGCCGCGCTCATGGCCGGGTTCACCTCATCCTCGAAGAGCACGGTGTCGCCCATCAGCATGGCGTGGCCGTCATGGGCTGGCGTGAACGCCGCCCAGGAGGTCAGTCCCATGAAGGGCGGCATGGCCACGCCGTCCACTTGGATGGGGACATCGTTGCGCGGCTTCGACACCTTGAAGACGTTCTCCCGCTCGGAGAAGCTGCCCTTCAGGCCGGTGACCTGTTCGATGCGAGCGGTATCCAGGGCGGCTCGCTGCGCGGGCGACGCCGCGTGGGCGATGGCACAGACGCTGACGGTTGCAGCCAGGGCAAGAGCAATCGGTGTTCGCAAAGCCATTTCATACTCCAAGGGTTGGGGGGGGGACGGGGAAACGCCTCGGTCAGTTGAGCGGTTCGACGCGCCGAAATCCGCGCAGGATGGCGAGGTCGTAGACAATTTTCAGGACGCCGCAGGCCACCAACGGTGCGCCAATCCAGCCGGCGGCGAGCATCGCGCTGGCCAGTGTCGGGCTGATGGCAGCGGCCAGGCTTCTGGGAACCGAGGTCAGGCTTGCCGCGGCGGTGCGCTCGGGCGGCGTCACCACCGCCATCACGTAGGCCGTTCGGGTCGGCACATCCATTTGGGAGAGCGCGCTGCGCACGAGCAGCAGCCCCAGGGTCAAGGCCAGCGACGGCGCGAACGCCGCCGCGATCAGGCAGAGGCTGGACGGGATATGCGTGAACACCATCGTGTTGAGCAAGCCGATCTTGCGCGCGAGGGGCACGGCGACGAGCTGGGACGCCGTCGTCAGCAGCCCCGCAAAGAAGAAGAACTGGCCTGCGGCCCCGGGCGAAAGGCCAAAACGCTGCATCAGCCACAGCGATAGCAGTGCGTTGACCACCAGGCCGCCCGCAAACGCATCCACGCTGAAAAGCAGCGCCAGCCGGATCACGATGCCGCGCGAAGGCCCCAGTGGAGTTGCAGCCCCGCCTGATTGCGGCTGATGCAGAGGCAGACGCGCATAGAGCACCCAGAGTGCGACACCGATCAATGCGTAGACGAAGAACATCGCTCGCATCGCCGCCAGGAAAGACAGGCCGCTATGCGTAGCGAGCCAGCCAGGCAGGGCTGCGGCCAAGGCACCGATGGCGGCGGAAAACGCCCCGATCAGGCTGTAGCGGGCGAAGAGCGCGGTACGGGCATCGGGCAAAGCCGATTCCGCCAGACGCGCCTGCTCCAGCGGGAGGAACACACTGACATCGCCTGAACTGGGGTTGAGCGTGCCGACAAAGGCGATGGCCAGCAGCGGCCAGAGATCGGAGAGCCCGGCAAAGCCCACGCCGGTCGCCGCCATCAAGGCGGCCGCCAGCATCAGGAGGCGGCGCGGCGCAAAGCGACTGCCGAGCATGCCGACCAGAATCGTTGCCAGCGCCGAGCCGATCAGCGTGGCGCTGCTAACGAGCCCGACGGCCCACTGGGTGAGCCCGAGCGCCAGCAGGTATGCCGGCAACAGCACGGCGATGTAGCCGTCGCAAAAACCGCGCAGTGCCCGGCCGACAAGGATGAACCAGGCACCTGCATCAACGCCCGACGGCAGAAGCCAGCGTGTGAGCCGGCCCCGGGTGGCGGCCACGGCAGATGCCAGGCCGTGATGTACAGCCTCAGTCATCGTCTTCGTCGGCGATTTGCTGACCGTCTTGGCCGATGAGCACGGTGGACTTGTCGCTTCCACTGCCGAGCGTGACCTCGTAGCGGACCCGGCCGTTCTGCGTCTGCTTCTCGATTTCGCCGATCGCCCGCCCGCCCGCCTGCCGATCAATCGTCGCTTTGACTGGCGCCGGGACTTGCGCAATACCGACGACCTCGCTGCTGCGCTCGCCAAACGGGTTCTTCTTGCAGCCGGCGATCGCGAAGGCTAATGAACAGGCGAGAACGATTGCAGCGAGCTGCTGGGCGTCATTCGACATGGTGGGCTCCGATACGTCATCTGTTGACCAAATCCCCCTGCGCAAAGCCGTTTCCATTGCGCCGATATTCGATTGCGTGGCCATGGCGCCAGACTTCGAAGCAATCCTCGGCCTGGGGCTTGCCCTTGCCGTTGGAATCGGCAATGCACAACTCGCCGCCCCGCACGCGCCAGCGGCCGCCTAGGACCTGTCCGTGCATGACGGATTCGACCGTGCCGTCGGGCTTGAACTTGTCCGACCAGTGGGTGCCATCAGTGATGGTCTTGCCAACGATCGCCTTCTTGAGTTCAGCACCGCTCAGGTGCTTGAAACCTTCATCGGCCAGCACCGAAGTGGTGGTACATAGCATCGCGATTCCAGCCCAGACAATTGCGCATGGCAACCGGCCTTTGGTCCCGCCCACTTCCGACTTGAAATTCACTTCTTTCTCCTCTCTGTATTACTTCGCGGTGGTGCCGTACGAGAACGCGTCGAACAGGGTCACGCTGTCGGCCTTGGTCCAGACCCCAACCGCGCCGGTACCGCGGATGTGATCGTCCGTCACGTCGATGTAGCGCTTGCCATCCAGCGATACCTGAATGCGATCGCCCGCGAATTCCACCCGCAACGTATGCCAGGCCTGCGCGGCAACCGGCGCATCCTGGTAGCGAAGCGTGTGCCGGTGACCACCCGTCGTGTAGTACAGCGAGACGTTGTTCTCCAGCGCGTTCGCGCGCGCGACGTAGTAATCGTTGCCGTCCTTCCAGCGCCAGACGACGCCCCCGGCCTGATCTTCATGACCAGCGACAGGCTTGAACTTCACCTCGACGAACCCGTCGGCGACGGCGGTACCCTGTTTCACGCACCACGGGAAATCGCCGGAGCCAGACTGCTTGAGCACGTTGGTGCCGGCAGCGTCCGCCTCAACGGTCCATCTGGGCGTGCCGTGGCCGGTGACGCCAGCCACCCATCCCGCAGGCAATGCGCCAGGCTTGTCCTGGGTGAACAGGATCGTTTCTCCTGTCGCCGGCATGGCCAACAACAGCAGCCAAGGCATCAGCAGGGTCCGCTTCATCGCTCGTCTCCTTGGCCGGTTCAGGCCGGCATCTTGGGAGGCCACTTGTGCGTCTCGGCCTGGCAGCGTTGGCACCACGCATAGAGGGCGTCGTACATCACCAGCCCGTGCTCCAGCATCTCGTGGTCGTCGGCATACACCTGCGAGAGTCCGAGCGAGATGGCATACAGCCCGCTGGACTGCGGCGTCAGGTCCAGCCGCGACGTATCCGCGCCGCGCACGATGCGGGCCAACTGCTGCAGCGCGGCGTCCTGGCCGAGGCGGTACTTGTTGAGGAAGGCGTCGAAGCTGCACAGCTCGCCGACATGCGTAAGCTCCACACCAGGGATGTCGTACGGAATCGCACCACGTTCGTTGGCGATGCGCACCACATCGCCCGACGGTACATAGAGGAACTCCGGCGTCTCATCGATGAAGCGGGCGATCAGCCAGGGACAGGCAATGCGATCGATCTTGGGGCGCTCGCGCGTAATCCACTGCATGACAACCTCCGCTGCGATTAGTTGATGGAAAGGCACTACCGCTGCACGGTGGCCAGACGCTCGGCGACGCGCGCCCAGTGCACGTTCTGCATGAACGCGTCGACATAGGCCGCGGCCTTGGCGCCGTAGTCCATGTGGTACGCGTGCTCGTACATGTCGAGCGCCAGGATTGGCGTGCCGCCGGCCAGCGTATGGGTGTGGTCCGCTGCCCACTGGTTGACGAGCCGCCCATCACGCGGCGAGTAGGTCAGCAACACCCAGCCGGAGCCGCCGCCAAGCGCCTTGCCCATCGCTGTGAATTCGGCCTGCCAGCGCTCGACCGAGCCGAAATCGCGTTCGATGGCAACCTTCAGGTTGCCCCCCAACGGCCCGCCATCCCCAAGGCTGTCGAAGTACACCTCGTGCAGGATCATGGAGTTCGTGGCGATCAGCTCTTCACGCTTGAGGCCGTTGAGCACGAACCCCGCAGCCGTGGTCACATCGAGCGCCGCAAACGCCGCCGCGATGGCATTCAGGCGCTTCACGGCGCCGCCGTAGTTGTTCTCGTAGTGGCTGGCGATCAGCTTCTCCGACAAGCCGGACAGCTTGGTCGGATCGCATGCCAGCGGCTTCATTTGGGTAGTCATGGTCGTCTCGCCCGATTCAGTGGTGGAGCAGTGGATACACCGCCAGGCCGATCAACGCGGCGCCGGCCACGATCACCGGCTCCGTCAGCTTCTTGAACTTGAGCAGCAGCGCGACCGTCACCAGCGCCAGCAACACCGTCGGCACATCGACGATGGAGCGCTTGGCCAGCACGATCACCGCGCCGGTAATGGCACCCACGGCGGCGGCTGTGACACCGTCGACAAACGCCAGGATGGCGGGCAGCTTGCCGTACTTCTTGAAGTACGGCGCCGGCAGGATGGTGAACAGGTAGCACGGCAAGAACGTGCCAGCCGCTGCTACGCAAGCGCCGGGCAGGCCCGCGATCAGGTAGCCGATGAAGCCCACCGTGATGACCACCGGCCCCGGCGTGATCATTGCCACGGCCACCGCATCGACGAACTGTTTATCGTTGAGCCAGTGGTGTTCGGTGACCACGCCGCCATAGAGGAATGGCACGATGGCCAGGCCCGAGCCAAACACGAAGGCGCCCGCTTTGGCAAAGAACACGCCGATCTGCGACAGCAGCGGCCAGTCGATTGAGCTGAAGATGCCGCTGGCCGCCGGCAGCGGTGTCGCGGCCAGCGCATTCACCTTGCCCTGACGTACCCACTTGGGCGGTGCGCGCCAGAACCAGACGAGCACACCGCCGGCCAGGAACAGCCAGGCCACTTCCGATTCCGTGATGACGGTGACGGCCGCCAGCACCAGGTAGACCGCCCACAGCAGCTTGTCCTTGCCAACGCTCTTGGTCGTCAGCTTGTAAGCGCTGATGGCGATGATGCCGATCACGGCCGCACCGACCCCGTAGAACACCGACTGCATCCAGGTCAGGCCGCCGAAGCGCACATAAGCCCACCCCAGCGCCACCACCATCAGGAACGACGGCAGCACGAAGGCGATGCCGATCAGCGTTGCCCCGAGGATGCGGTAATGCACATAGCCGAGGTAAATCGCCAATTGCGCGGCCAATGGGCCGGGTGCCAACTGTGCAAGCGCGAGGCCTTCCTTGTAGTCAGCCTCGGTGATCCATTGCTTCGCGTCCACCAAGTCGCGGCGCATATAGCCGGCCAGCGCCACGGGGCCGCCGAAGCCCAGGGTGCCGAGCCGCACAAAATACAGCACCAGTTGCCAGAGCGTGTAGGACGGGCGTTCGTGGTGAGGCTGCGGTGGCGTGGGCGCGGTGGATGGGGTCGTGTTCATCATGGTTGTGCAGTGAAGTCAGCTTGGTTTGCGGCTGCCGGAGAAGTGGGCATAGAGGGAATCGAGCACACTGCCGATCTCTGTCAGCAGCGCGTCGTCATCGGCCAGTCGTTTGCGAGCGCCGGCCAGGATGGCTTCGAAGCCGCCAGCTTCCGGCACGGTGGTGCCGCCCACGTCCAGCGCGTGCACGACCGCGCCGAGCCGGGCGAGCCCGTGATTGCCGTCCAGGCCGAAGCTGGCGAGCAGCACCTCGAACGACACCCGGTCGCCGACGTGCGTGAAGGTCGCACCGTCAAAGTCGAAGCCCAGCGCATCTGCCGGGCAATCGGCGGGGCTCTCCAGCCAGAGAAAGCGCGCGTGCGGATCGATGAAGCGCTGGATCAGCCAGGCGCTGGCAACGCGATCGACCCACAGATGCTGGCGTGTGGCCCACATACGGCCCTGATACTGCGCAGGGTCGCGGCGCGGGATGCTGCCGGCGGCCGCATGCGGCTCACCCGGCGATTGAACGGCAGTGACGGCGCCCGCAAAGTCCCGCCACTGCGCCTGCGCACGGATCGACGCCTCGTTGGGGAAGAAGTCGATCTTGCGGATGGCCTCATAGGTGCGGGCGTGCCGACGGTGCAGGCGGTTGAGTTCCGCCGCGGCCAGGCCGGGGAGCGTCTTGCGGGCATCCGACAGCTCGGCCAACCAGTCCGTGTAATCAGGGGTGCGGTCGAATAGGGCCTGATAGATCGCCGCCTCATCCGGCCCTGGGGCCTGGACGTGCAGCAGCCAGGCTTGGCCGTTTTCCCGTACGACTTCGTCGGCCAACTCGCGCAACTGGGGGGCTTGTTCCGCGTGGGCAGGCAATAAGTAGGCGCCGTCGCGCAGGGCGGCACAGCCCAGCGCCTTGAGCGCGCGCCAGACGCGCATGCGCGCGGTTGCGCTCGCGGTTGGCAGGCTGACGATCAGCAGGAGCCAGGAATCGAGAGGGGCAGTCATGACGGCAGCTTAGATTGCCGTATGCGACGCTGCAATGATGTAGAGATCGCTACATCAATACGGCTGCCCCCCGTTATGGCTGCGCTTCGAGTACCCCCTGGTCACCCGACTCGCGGCGGGCCTGCCGCCGCAACACCAGCCCGCAGAGCGCGGGTAGCACGAACAGTGTCAGGACGGTGGCGGTGACCAGGCCGCCGATCACCACCGTCGCCAGCGGCTTCTGCACCTCGGCGCCGGTACCCGTCGCAATCGCCATCGGCACGAAGCCGAGCGAGGCAACCAGCGCCGTCATCAGCACAGGCCGCACCCGTTCCATGGCCCCTTCGACGACTGCCGCATCGGGCGCCATGCCATCTTTCAGGCGCTTGCGGATGGCCGAGATGAGCACGAGCCCGTTGAGCACCGCCACCCCCGACACGGCAATGAACCCGACGGCAGCGGAGATCGAGAACGGCATGCCGCGCAGCAGCAGCGCAAACACGCCGCCGGCGAGCGCGAGCGGCACGGCGGTCAATACCGTCGCCGTCAGCATGGCGCTGCCGATCGCCAGATAGAGCGTGGCCGCGATCAGGATGAAGCACGCCGGCACGATGATCGCCAGGCGCTTCGTCGCCGCCTGGAGATTCTGGAACTGCCCGCCCCATTCGATCCACGAGCCGGTCGGCAGCTTGACCTCGTTGGCGATGCGCTTGGCAGCATCGTCGACGAAGCTGCCCAGGTCGCGCTCGCCCACGTTGGCCTCCACGTAGATGCGCCGCTTGCCGTTGTCGCGGCTCACTTCGTTCAGACCTTGGGTGAAGCGGAATTGCACCAACTGACGCAGCGGTACCGATGCGCGTGGTTGGCCATCAGCCTGTGGCAGCATGACCGGCAGCGCGCCAAGCACATCGAGGTTGTCGCGTTGCTCGCGGGCCAAGCGGACCACGATATCGAAGCGCCGGTCGCCATCGAACACCTGACCGGCCGCCTTGCCGGCCAGTGCGGTCGACAGCGTGTCGGCCACTTCCTTGACGGTCAGGCCGTAGCGGGCAATCGCGGCCCGGTCGAACACGATGTCGAAGGTCGGGAAGCCGCCGGTAAGCGGCACACGTACGTCGGCCGCACCCGGCGTCTTGCGCAGCACCGCCGCAACGCGCTGGGCCGTGGCCGCGAGCTCATCCAGATCCTCACCGTAGATCTTCACAGCCACGTCGCTGCGCACGCCACCGATCAGCTCGTTGAAGCGCATCTCGATCGGCTGTGTCACGTCGTAGTTGTTGCCGACCATCGCGGCGGTCTTCTGGCGGATGCGCTCGATCACCTGTTCCTTGGTGGTCACCCCCGCCGGCCATTCGTCCTTAGGCTTCAGGATGATGTAGTTGTCGGACGCGTTGGGCGGCATCGGGTCTGCCGCCAGGCTGGCGGTACCGGCCTTCGAGTAGACCGTCTTCACTTCCGGCAGCGTCATCACCGCCCGCTCCAGCGGCAAGTCGATGGCCACCGACTGGTCGATCGACGTCGACGGAATGCGCACGGACGAGAGGTTCAGGTTCTGTTCGTCCAACGTCGGCATGAACTCGCGGCCGACGAAGGCAAAGGCCACGGCGGCCAGCGCGAGCGTAAGCGCACCCGCCCCAAGAAAAGGCAGCGGACGCCTTACCGCTGCTTGCAGCCACGGGCGATACCGCTGCTTGGTGGCCGCGATCACCCGCACTTCCTTCTCTGCGACCTGTTTGCGCATCAGCACCGCGATCATGGCCGGCACGAAGGTCAGCGACAGCACGAAGGCTGACGCCAGCGCCAGCATCAGTGTGATGACCATCGGCGAGAACATCTTGCCCTCGACGCCCTGGAAGGTCAGGCACGGCAGGAAAACCAGGAAGATGACGAGCTGGCCATAGACCGTGGGGCGGACCATCTCGCGCGACGACAGCACCACTTCGTCCAGCCGTTCGCGCAGCGTCAGCAGGCGGCCCTCCCGGTGCTGGCGTTCGGCCAGCCGGCGCAGTGTGTTCTCGACGATGATGACGGCACCGTCGATGATGAGGCCAAAGTCCAGTGCGCCCAGGCTCATCAGGTTGCCGGAAATGCCCAGCGCGTTCATACCGATTGCGCTGATCAGCAGCGACAGCGGAATGACCAGCGCCGCGATGGTCGCCGCCCGCACGTTGCCCAGCAGCAGGAACAGGATCACCACCACCAGCAACGCGCCTTCGGTCAGATTTTTCGCCACGGTTTCGATGGTGGCCACAACCAGTTGCGAGCGGTCCAGCGTCGGCACGATCACCACGCCCGGCGGCATCGTCTTTTCGATCTGCTTGAGCTTGTCGCCCACCGCTTGCGCCACCGTGCGGCTGTTGGCGCCCACCAGCATCAACGCACTGCCGACCACAGTTTCATAGCCGTTGCGGCTGGCTGCCCCGGAGCGCAGTTCGCCCCCGACCTTGACGACAGCAACCTGGCCGACCGTGATCGGCACGTTCTGCCGTTGCGCAATGACCGCGCGTGAAATCTCGTCCACCGAGCGGATGCGGGCGTCCGCGCGCACGAGATACGACTCGCCCGAGCGCCGGATGTAGTTGGCGCCGACCGAGAGGTTGGCGTCTTCCAGCCCCCGCGCCAGTTCAGCATACGAGATGCCGTAGGCCGCCAGCTTGGCCGCGTCGGGCTCGACCACATACTGCTTGACGTAGCCGCCCAGGGAATCCACGTCGGCCACACCGGGCGTGGTGCGCAGTTGCGGCCGGACGATCCAGTCCTGCACCGTGCGCAGATAGGCGAGCTTGGAGACCTGATCGGTCAGCCGTTCTCCCCGGTCCGTCAGAAAGCTGCCGTCGCTCTGCCAGCCGGGCAGCCCATCCTTGATCGTTGCGCCTTTGCCATCAGGGTGGGCATATTCCACGCTGTAGTGGAACACCTCACCCAGGCCGGTCGATACCGGTCCCATTTGCGGCTCGGCCCCTTCGGGCAGGCTCGGGCGCGCCTGCGCCAGCCGCTCCGACACCTGCTGGCGCATGAAGTAGAGGTTGGCACTCTCCTTGAAGATCACCGTGACCTGGCTGAAGCCGTTGCGCGAGAACGAACGCGTGCTCTCCACACCGTTCAAGCCGGACAACGCGGTCTCGATCGGATAGGTCACACGTTTCTCAACCTCCACCGGGCTGAGCGTCGGCACCACGGTATTGATCTGGACCTGCTTGTTGGTGATGTCGGGCGTGACGTCGATCGGCAGCAGGTTGAGCTGCCAGGCGCCGACTGTCGCCACCACCGCCGTCAGGAACAACACGAGCCAGCGCAGCCGGACCGCGCCGTTCAGAATGCTGCCGATCATTCGTCGTCCCCGGCGCCTTTGTTCATCTCGGCCTTGAGCAGGAAGGCGTTGCGCGTCGCCACCTGTTCACCGGCGCGCGCACCCGAGAGAATCTGGGCGGACCCGCCACTGCGGATGCCCACCAGCACTGGCTGGGGCCGGAACCCCTGCGGCGTGCGAACGAACAACACGTCGCGCCCGTCCAGGTTCTGCACGGCATCCTCCGGCACCGACAGGGCAGCGGGGCCGCTCGTGCGCGTTTGCAGGCGCACCTGCACGCCTTCGCCGATCACCAGCTTGTCCAGCGCTTGCGTGGGCGTCAGGACCACAGTCGCGGTGCGGGCGCTGCTGTTCACCGTCGGCGTCACCGAGTGCACCACGGCGGGCACGGGCGAGCCGCTGCCCAGCAAGATCACCGCAGTGTCGCCGGCCGCCACGCGGGCGGTATCAGCGGCCGTGACCGAAGCCTCCACCTGTGCCGTGCCGCTGCCTGCGACCCGGAACAGTTCGGCCTGAGGCTGCACGAAGGCGCCCAGCGTGACGGATTGCGCCGTCACCCTGCCGGCAATGGGGCTGGTCACCGCGACCGAGCGACCGTCGCTGGCAAGATGCGCGGATTGCGCCACGGTCGCTGCGCGCTGCGCCTCGGCATTGGCGACTTCGAGCGCGGCCTTGGCCGCTTCCATCTCCTGACGCGGCGTGACGCCTTGCTCGTACAGTGCGGCTTCTCGTGCGTAGGTCTTGCGCGCCAAATCGGCCCTGGCGGCGGCCACCCGGCGCTCTGCAGCCATCGCGGCCGCCTCCGGGCTGTCCACCAGGGCCAGCACGTCGCCCGCACGCACGACCTCACCAAGCCGGCGGTTGATCCGCTGGACAGCACCCGACGCGCGGGCAATGATCACGGCCTCGCTGCCCGGCGCGGCGACCACCGTGGCGGGCGCAAGGATCTCCGCGCCCACGCCAGCCGTGGCCACCGGCTCGACCGCGATGTTGGCGGTGGCCAGGTATTCGAGGGGAACCTTGACCTCAGTGGGGGCGGCTTTTTCGGGCGCGGCGGCTGTCTTGGCCGCTGGCGCCGCAGAATGACTGGGCACAAGCCCGCGCGCCACACCGAACCCCACCAGGGCGGCCACCCCGGCAATCCCGGCGATCAGCGGCCAGTTGGCCGAGCGGAGGTTGTCTTTCATCATCGAGCTTCCTCAAAAGCCAGGCGGCCGTCAGCCTGTGCCAGTGCGGCCAACGCGCGTACGCGCGCGAGGCGCGCGTCAATCGTGAGTTGCCTTGCTTCAAACAACGCGCGCCGGACGGCGAGCAGTTCAATCAACGGGGTCTTGCCGGCGTCGTAGCCGAGACGGCCCAGGCGATAGGCTTCGGCGGCTGCGCGTTCGCCTTCCGCCGCTGCGGCGAGGCGTTTTTCCGAAGCCGCAGCCTGAGCCTGGGCGGATCGTTTTGCCGCAGATGCTTCCAGGCGCACGGTGTCCAGCCTGGCTTCTGCGGCGGCGGCACGCTCGACCGCAGCGGTCACCGCGTGCGTGTTCTGGTCAAACAGTGGAATCGTGGCCGACAGGCCCACGACGTAGCCACTGGCATTCGTCCAGCCGTAGCGGCGCACGCCTGCGCTGACGCCAACCTCGGGAACCCACTTCTTGCGCTCGACCTCGACCTGGGCGCTTATCACGTCTCGCTCGGCTTGCGCCGTGACGACAGCGGGGGCTTCGTCCGCCGCGCCCGACGAGGCGGGAGGTGCCGCCGATGTGGACAGAAGCGAGCCAGCCAGACGGGTGTAGGGCTCGTCAGAGCCGGCCAAGGCAGCCAACTGCTCCAGCGCTTGCGTCGCGTCCGCGCCAGCCGCATGTTCAGCCGCAGTGGCGGCGGCGACGCTGGCTTGCGCCTGGGACACGCGCAACGCAGCTTCCTTGCCGGATTGGACTAGCGCGCGGGCCACGCGAAGCTCCTCGCGCGCGCGCCCGAGGTCTTCCGCAGCCAAGGACTTTCGCGCCAGCATGGCCTCTGCCGTCGCATAGGCGGTCGCCAATTCAGCCGCGTACGCGATCTGCGTTTGATGCTCGCGCGCTTGTGCGGCGGCGAAGCCGCGCTGCCCGGCTTCGATGCGTGCGCCACGCTTGCCGCCGATCTCAATCGGCTGTGTGATGGAAAAGGTGTTCTGGCGCTGGCTCACGCCATCGCTCTGCGGAGCCCCCAGATTCTCGAACACCGACTCCGCACGAGGGTTGGGCCACGCGCGCGCCTGGGCGGCATCGGCGCCAGCGGCCAAGACGTTGGCGGCCTGCACGCGCATCGCGGGCGCGTGGGCGAGCGACTGCTGCAGCAATTCTGTAAAGGGCGGTGCCTCGGCCGCCCAACCAGATGCGGCGGACAAGGCCAGCGATGCGGCAAGCACGCTGAGGGTATGGAAAGAGGACACGCGGGTCATCGCCGGATTTCTTGAGGGAAGCAGAAGCCGAAGACGGCACAGATTGGTCAATACGGCGCCCAGCGCGGCACCCCCTCGCGCCCGTCGAAATTATTCGGTGCTGCGGGCGTCGATCAAGGCAGCCAGCTTGGCACGGGCGCGGCCAATGCGCCCCTCAATGGCCTTCGGCGTCATGCCAAGTGCGGCAGCCGCCTCCGGCTGCGACATGCCGACGATGGCGGTCAAAACAATGGCTTCCCGCGAGTTCGCATCGAGCCCGTCCAGGACAGCCACGACGCGTGCCAATTCGCGCCGGGCAGAAGCACGGCGCTCCGGGCCCGGGTCTGGATCGGCCAAGGCAGGGCGTTCGGGGTCCGTCAGATCCTCCGCGCCGAACAGGAAGTGCCGCACGCGCCGGAAACGGCGCAGGTCACGCATCTTGTTGAGCCCGATGTGGAACAGCCAGGCACGGAACGGTCGAGCCTCGTCGTAGTCCCCCAGCGCGCGCCAAGCTGCAACAAAGGTGTCCTGCACGACATCGTCGATATCGGTTTCCGGAATGCCAAAGCTGCGGCCAGCCTGCGCCAGGGCGGGGCTATGCCGCCGCACCAGGATGCCAAACGCATGGTGATCTCCCCGAGCGGCGCGCCGGGCGAGCACGCCGTCCGCTTCCGTACTGGTCACTGCGAACCACGGCGAAGCGCATCAACCAGCACGCGGTCATAAGCAGGCCGGTGCTCGGGCTTCAGGCCCGCGCGCATCTCGAAAACGTGGACCAGCGTGGCCCGCTGCAAATCGGCAGCCGCGCGTTCCACTTCCTGGGTGGCCGCCTCGACCTCTGGCGACCACGTGGGATTCTTGGCAATCGCGTCAGCGAGTTGACCGTTGGCCGTGCGCAGCCGGGTTTCGATCTCCCGGCGGCGTTGGGCGAAGGCCTGTTCCTTCATGTCGAGAATTTCACGCTCGTTGGCGTCCAGCGGCACCGCCTCGTGGAGCATCTCGTGCAGGTCGGTCCGGTGCTCCTGCGATGGGTGCGACAGGAAGACGACGGCGCCGGCAATGGCCACCCCCACCAGAGCGCCGGCTAGCGTTGAGAGGGAAAGACGTCGGGTGCGTGGCGTCATCATTCACCGATCAGCAGGCCAAACGGAGAAGCGGCAGACGGTGTGGCAACCCAGGTTGGGCCCGGCTTGTTCAAGACGGCGGTCGCCACGCGGTCGATCACCGTGAAGGCCACCAGCGCAGCGATGGCGGCGCACAGCATGGCACGCCGCGCATCATAGCGGGCGACCAGCACGTCGGGCGCGGGCTCGGCTGCAAGCCGTTGCTGGATGCGCGCGGTACTTACCGCAGACGGTGCTTCATGGGTGATCCTGGCTGCGTCGGCGAGCCATTGGTCGAGGTCGGCCATTGCTGATCTCCTTGGTGGTTGCCCTGTATACGGCTCGCGCATGCAAATACCCCCGGGTGGCTTCAGAAGGCACCGGCAATCGCGGTAGGCCAACTGCCCCGTCCCGCAATTGGGCAGCACCGAGAATACGCGGCCTTCATCACTACATCCGGCGCGTTTCGTACCGGATTGGGGACCACCAGGGCGCCATGACACCTCTCACACGTGATAATCCGCCATTATCACTTGTGAGATTTCCGCATTTCACAGCCAACTTGACGCCTTCTTTTGGTACGTATATACATAGTATGTAATACGGTATGAAATTGTAGGAGAGCCATGGCCCGCGCCGGACTCAGTCGTATTGACATCAAGCGTGCCCGCGATTCGCTGCTCGCCCAGGGGCAGCACCCGTCGATCGATGCGATACGTATCGCGTTGGGCAACACGGGCTCGAAAACGACGATCCATCGCTATCTCAAGGAGCTGGAAGAAGAGGAAGGCGCGGCGCTGAACCGCGCTGGCTCGACCTCCGACGCCATCCTGGATCTGGTGGGCAGATTGGCGGCGCGGTTGCATGAAGAAGCGCAGGCGGTGGTCGATCAGCAGGCGGCGGCCGCCACGGCCCAGCGCCAGCTCGTTCGTGCCGAAGTCGACAAGCTGGCCACGGATGTGGTCGCACTTCGCGCCGAACTGGAACAGGCGCAGAGCACACTCGCCAGCGTGCGGGCCGCGCACGCTGACACGCAGACAGCGCTGCAGCAGCGCGCGATTGAGGCTGAACGCTCGGCACAGCAGGTCCAGGACCTCGGCACCCGGTTGGCAGAACATGAAAGTTTTCGGCGCTCGCTGGAGGACAAGCTACAGCACGCTCATCAATCACTGGAGCACTTCCGCAATGCCAGCAGGGAACAGCGCGATCAGGATGCGCGCCGGCATGAGCAGCAGGTCCAGCAACTGCAGGCGGAAGCCCGACAGGCCAATCAGACGCTGATCATCAAGCAGGGGGAGATCACGCAACTGAACAAGGACAGCGCTCGGCTGGTCGCGGAACTTGCCGCCTCGGGCAAACGCATCCGAGAATTGGAAACGCAGGCAGAACAGGCTCGCGTCAACCTGAACCAAGCGCGCGTCGATCAAGCGCGCACCGAAGCGGAACGAGATGCGCTGCGATCTGCGGCGCAACAGCAGGCGGATGAACTAGCCACCGAACGCGCCGAACGCGAACGCCTGGCCGGCGAGTTGGCCAAGGGCAACGCCCGACTCGAAGCCCAGCAGGTGTTGTTGACTGAATATCGGGCGAGGCTCGGCCTGGCCGATGCGGCAAACTGATGATGTCCGCCTCCGCCCGGCGCTCCGAAGTGAGACGGTGGCCCAACTTTCGCTGAAACCGGCTTATTTACTGCGCAGTGAATATGGCACCTGCAGCGCCGAGCCGTGTCGCCACGACGCAGGGAAACCGCCAGATTTCGCACGAAAAGGACAGCGCCCAGGAAAATGCTGAATTCCCAAGCCGTTGATCTGAAAGGGAAATCCCACCTAAACCGCCAGATTTTGCACGGAAAGGACGACTACCCCAAATAGCGCGCGGTGGCGAGCGCGCACGCGACTGAATCCTTGCCGCCGCTCACGCCCACGGCGACCACGCAGTCGCGAGAGAGCGCGGCGGCAACCTCCGGCGTGGTGGTCACGGGCGGCAAGTCCGTCTTTGCGCTGACCGGCTGCCAGAAAGAAGCGGGTGGCGTGCGCGGAACGAAGTTGAGCGGTAAGAGCGTTTGCATGCGTGCGTTGGATGATGGTGTTGGCAGACGGATTACTTGCTCATTCCGGCTTCGGCGTCCGCCCAAGCGGAACCACGTTGGAAAGCTCGCGCTCAACCGCGCCAGATTCTCGGTATGCGTTCCACAGAATGAGATGGCCGGGGCAGTAGTGCACGTTCGGCGCAACCTCGTAGCCGTGGCTGTTGCACAGTGGCAAGTCGCAGGTCTTGCCCTCGCCTACGGGGAAATCGCACAAATTGACGCCCAGCGCGCAGCATTTATCGGCTGCGCAATGCGGCCCAAGGTCGCCGCACAGGAACATCACGCCGCCGTCCTTCGTTCGTTCGATGTAGCAAGGCATGGCTATTCCTCACGAGCGCACATGCGGAAATTGGTCGTGCTGGGCGCCGTCGAGCAGGCGGTCGGCCGCCTTCTTCCCAACCCGATGGACCATTGCCCAGCCGTCTGCGGAAGTTGCGCCGCGCGGATAGGCGGCCGCGTCAAATCCACCTGGGACAATGCGACCGTCGCGTGCAACAGCCGCTGTGACGTATTGCCCAGCACCGAAGTCGCCAGAGCCCGGCACAAACTCCCCCCATTGCTTGAAGAGAAAGGGCACGCCGGCCGACACGCACTGGTCACGCAGATCTCGAGCCCAGTCCGGGTGCATTGGCCGCGCGCCAGGACCGCTCTCTCCGCCGACGATCACCCAGTCGATGCGCCCCGGCATATCGCTGTGGTTCGTGAATCCGCCGCGAGGTTCGCCAAGACCCGCGGCCGGCCCACAGGCCAGCACGCCCGCCTTGTTCCAGTAGCCTCCTCGTAGCGCATCGACGCGATGCTCGGCTATCGACGGCCACGCCACGCTCTCCAGGTTGATCGGCCCAAGCATCGGCTCGATCGACAGGAAGTGCACGCGCGCGGGCGTCTCGAGTAACTTCTGGATGTCGCGATCGGCCTCGGCCTGGTTGACGATCGTGGCGCCGAGCCAGACGTTTTCTGGCAGCCAGCCCGGAATAAGCGAAACCATGCTGGGTACATTGCCGATGCGTTTTGTGAGCAGCAGCCAGTCAAGATTTGGGGTTGCGCGGATCAGAGCGAATAGATCCTCGCGCCACGTCGGATCGACTGCGTTGTCGAACACGTCGGCGAGGCTCGCGCAGAAGACGCGCTGCCTTCGCCCGTGTTGGGCGTAAAACTCGCCAGCATTCCTGTTCCAGGCTATCGGCTTTCTCCAGTTGGCAGCCGAAGTGCGCCGACGCGGCGCGCCAGGCCCCCAATTGACGGACGTACCGCCACTGAATCGAGCATTTCGCGTCTCCGCGTAGCAGTGGTCGCAGCCGGGGCCAACCTTCTGACAACCTTCCCACGGATTGAAGGTGTGATCGCACCATGCAATGTTTGTGTTTTCCGCCATGAAGCGTCCCCTGTCATCTCAAGCGAAGTTGGACTCCCATTTCAGATCTCACGCGAAGTAGCGCAGTGGCAGCACGGTCACGAAGACTTCGGCCGACACCAGCAAGCTGGCCAGCGGATTGGTGTGCCACCAGCCGCCGGAGTCCTTCAAGAGGTAGACGGTTTGGGGTAAGCAGCTTTCGTCCGCAAATCTGGCGGCAGCGGCTTGTGCTTCTTCGAGAGTTGTATCCATCGGCTATCTACGAGCATTGAAGGGTGGGCGCCTGGCTCCCCCTGCTTCACAGCTTGCCGCCTGCAAAACGGCTGCTGCGCCAGGCGCCCATTGAGCGGTAATGGCTTCAGGCAGCGGCTTGCGCAGCGCCAAATAGGATCTCGGCGAGAGCGCGAACTGCCTCATCCGCCGAAGAAAACGTTGGATGTTCTGCGCACAGCATCAGATTGGCGTGTAGCCCGAAGTTCTCGACGAGCAGGCCCTCATCATCACGACCATGCACATTGAGCAGCCGCCCCGCGCGCAGCGTTCGGGTTCGAGTGTCCAGGCCATCGAGGCAGTACGCGACGACAGGCATCCCGAGCGCGGCAGCAAAGCCAATTTCGTAGGCCGTGCCCGAGTCCGGCTCCAGACCGTTAAACGGCGTAATGTTGGCGAGCACGGCGTCCGCGCTGCGCAGCTGCGAAAGGTCGTGCTCGCGAATGCGGCGCGCACAGGCCGCAGTTGGCTCGATGGGGAAGGTCTGGCCATCCGTCGGCGCGACGCCTTCGAGTCCATAGCGTGCGCACAGATCCTTCAGCGCGTCGTAGCGCGCTTCGGCATCCGGGAAGAACAGATCAGGACCAGCGAGGTAGATGCGCGGCATGGTGTGTGTGCTCTCGGTAGTGTTCGTCATGGGACGCCCTTGTCTACGCGGCGTTGCGCAGCGCGTTCAGCAGATCGGCGGCAACTTGCGGGCACACGGCATTGCCCAGCATGTGCATGGCTTCCTTCTTGGTTGCCGGCAGCGTGTAGTCGGGCGAAAAGCCCATTGCCGCCTTGATCTCGGGGACCTGCAACATCCGCATGCGATCACCGTCGATCACCGCCCAGCGGTCGCGTGTGGTGATGGTCCCGATGGGTCGGTGGATGCTGCGGCCTTTCAAACCACTGCCGCTGCTGTAGTAGGGTGCGACGAAGCGCGAGCCGAATTCAGCGCGGCCGGCCTCGGTGCGCTGCAAGGTTTTCGGACTGCGGCCGGGCTTGTCGATGGGCGTCCATGTGTGAGCGTCCCAATCGATCACGCTGCCAATGGAGACGTGCTCGCGGCGCGGCAGGCGCAGCTGCAGCGGAGCCTTGCTCTGGGTGCAGACCAGGAACAGCCGCTCGCGGTGCTGCGGCACGCCATGATCGGCGGCATCCACCAGATGCGGGGACACGCTGTAGCCCAGACTGCGCATCGCGTGTTCCCAAGCCGGGTATAGAGTCCAGTCCCTGAAGCCCGGGACGTTCTCTACCAGGACGATCGGGCTGCGATGGTATTCAGCGCAGCTGACCACGGCCCATGCCGTGCTGCGTAGCGCATCGTGGTGCGGCCGTTCCTTGCCGCGTGCCGGACTGTGACCTTGGCACGCCGGAGACGCCAGCTGTATGTCGTGGCGCGGAACATCCCGCCAGTCGGCCTGCTGCAGGTCCTGGCATTTGTGCGACGTGCCGGGATGGTTGGCTGCGTGAAATTGCACGGCGAGTGGCCAATGGTTGGCTGCCCAAGCGACGTGCACCCCGGCCAGCTTGGCCCCCTCCGAGAATCCGCCAGCGCCGGCGAACAGGTCGATTGCGATCATCAACGAGCTCCGGCTTGATTGCGGCTCGTGGCCAGCTGGAAGCCGCGTGCCGCCAGTTCGTGCTCGATTTCCGCCAGCCCCTTACGCCCGAGGTTCGGAATGCGCAGCAATTCATCGGCGCGGCAGCCCATCAGGTCAGCCAGCGTCTTGATGCCTTCCAGCCGCAAGCAGTTATGCGTGCGTGTGGACAGATCCAGGTCTTTCACGGCCATGGCTGCGGGAGCGATGGCCGGATCGATGGGTTCCGGCAGCTGGGCCTTGGCGAAGGCATGCAGCCGCTCCAGCGCTCCGAACGCGATCGCGACACGCTCGATGTACCGGTCCACGGCGGCGCGCTGCAGCGTCGTGTTGGTCGCGAAGTACCCTGCTTCTTCCACGGCGGATTCCGTCGCGTCGAGCATCGCGTTAGCCAGGATGGCCGCGCGCATGTCGCCGTCAGCCTCGCCAATGCGCTTGGCGATCGCCGCCCGCATCAGATTCAGGCCCGCGGCCAACTCGGAATGCAACTCGCTCTTGATTTCCCTGCGCGCCGCTTTTGTGCGCGCCGCGTCCTCGGGCGACGGCACGCCGCGCTCGAGCGCTCCAGCGATTTCAAGCACCTGGCTTGCAGGCAGCGCCACGCGCAGGCCCGGCGAATACTGTCCGCCAGCTTCGCGCACGACCTCTTCGACACGGGCGCGCAGGGATTTGGGGGTGGTGGTCATCGTCGAAACAATAAAAAGTGCCGGATGCGTGTATTAATGCTGTTTGGGGCCAAAAAAATGGCGCGTCTATACATGCTGAGCGCCACCATCGGTATTGGTGCCGGTTACGTCTCCGGCGCAGGCTTTCACTGCCGTCTTGCTGCGCTGGTGACGGGTTCCAGCGTCCGCCCTATCGTGCGGCCGGTTTGGGGTGAGGGGCCGGAGGTGTGTATCCCGGCTTGCGCGGCTCACGCGAGGCCCGCTTGCGGCTTTCAGACGCGCGTCGCCCGTCTACCGGTACAGCGCATCACCACTGCGCGTTCCCTCACGGCTGGCGACTCGATCCCAAGCTCATCCGGCTTGCGCGGGCCGGCATGTAGTCGGCGGGACTGGGGTAGCCGACTTTCAGCGAATCGCCATGCGTGAAGGTTGAGGGGCCAGTGCTGAGCTCTGTCTGGCTTCCGCTAGTCGCGGCTCTCGCGCGGAAAGGTTTCGTGCCGCCCGACCCTTGCGCGTCAGCCCGCGCGTTCCCTCACGGCTGGCGACTGTTTTCCCGCTCTGCAGGCCAGTCCCTACGGCATCAAGCCCAAGTCGGCAATCGCCATGCATGAGGATGCTGGGTTTTGCTATGCCCAATCCCCGGTTCTTCAGCCCAGCGAAGCGCCCCGGTTAAGTCGGTCCCTGGGATCCCCGCCAGGCTGTCCGACAGGCCCGGCGGATCGACTCCTCGCGTAAGGGATGGCCGGTTACTCGCTCCGGCGCCAGATGTGCACCTGGTTGTGCCGCCCTTGATCCGCGTCCGCGGAGGGCCTTTCCCCAGGCTCGGCAGCGTCGGATCCGAGACCCGACCTGGACTGTTTCGCTGTCCCGCCAGGCGTCCATGTCCGGGGGTTAGATGCGGTCTTGCGCGACGTTTACCCGCATCAGCTTTGGGCCATTTCCTCGACGCTCACGCGCTCGGCCCAGTCAAACTCGATGTGGCTTATTATAGAGCGTTGCGTGACTTTGTAAAGTATGGCGTAGCGTTTTTACGCGATGCCATTGGATAGCGTGAAGATGTAAGGGCTCAGGAAACTAGAAAGTCCTCGCGCTTCTTCCCCCCCGCCAGCGCCTTGACCAGCCAGAACGGTTGCCTTCCGCGGCCGGACCAGACGTTCCCGTTGGTGTCCCGGTATTTGACCGCGACCGTCCCGACTACCTTGACGCCCTTGGGTTTTCCGAACAAGTCTGCGGGGGTGATCTCGTACGCGTGGATTCTCTCGCGCACTTCAGCAATGAACTGGTCGCGCTCGCGAATTCGAAGTTGCTCGGCTTGCACCTTGAGATCGTTGATCTGCTGCATTAACTCTGCGTACGTGGACATGGGTTGCCTTAAAGCGTGAGTGGATCTGTAAGTAGTTTGGGGTCAGGCGAAACCGATCCCAATAAATCAGCATGTTGCGTGACATGACAATACATGCATTAAAATATTCTCGCAACGTCCGCAGATCAAAACGGCTCGCTCTTAATCACGTCAGAGGCAAAAAAACCCGCCGTGTCCTACGACAGGCGGGTTTTACTCAGGCTAAGGCTACGCGCTTACCGTGGAGACGCCGCGCAGACTGCGCGCATTAATGTTTCTCCATTTGAGTCGGGAGGTACGTCTACCAGTTTTATGAAATCGAATGATGTGCCTTGAACAAGAGTACCTTTGCCGTCGTAGAAATAGGTAGAAAGCAAAGCCAATTTCCTTTGTCCGCAATCGACGAGCACTCTCGTGGAAAGCTTGGCGTAGCGCTTGTGATTAGGTGCTTCTTGAGGCTTATTGAAGATATGCGCCACCCACGCCAAGCGAGTGCCGTCGGGCTTAACGACAAGACTGGAAATGTCGATCAAGTGCCTTGCATCACTGTCACTCGAATAAGCATACCAATCACTCGCTGACGATATACCAGGGATCAGAAGTGACGCCGTAGCGAGTGCAGCCACCCATTTTTCTTCATTTCACCCCCCTGAGTTGCTTTGGTGTTTGTTGTACCACACTCTGTTTCTTCAGCCTCTAAGTGTGAAAAAAAGCCCGCCTGGTCCATTGGGGGGTCCCCTCGTTTTCAGTGCAATAAGTGACGGTACGAAAAGCTAGCACTGGCGCGGAGGTGGTGTTGGTAGATCGTTGATTTCATTGACTTTCCTGTTCACTTTCAAATCTGCGATTCGTGGCGTCAAACCGTGATCGGTTTCATCCGTTGGTGCCAGTTATCGGTGCTCCCTGCCGCGAGGGCAGGATTTGGTCGGCATAACGGTCAACAGGAAAGCGGAACACGCCTCGCAGGTTGATGCTTTCCAGCCTGGTGGGAGCAATTTTTCCGATCAGTTCCGGCGGAATGGCCTGGCGGCGGTTCGACCAGCGATCCAGAACAGCCTGCATTTGTGACGTGTTCCACGCCATGACGATGTTGGCCAGCAGACTCAACGCGTCGGCCACAGCCTGCATTTCGTCCACACGTTTGGCCTGTGCCGGGCTGATCCGGCCGGTGTAAATGGCGCGCTTGAGGGCGTTGACCGCCTCCCCCCGGTTGAGCACCCGGCGCAATTCATTCCTGAAAGCGTCCTTAACAAAGTAGTCGGCAAGGAACGCGGTTCGCAGCAAACGTCCCAATTGCACGCCAGCGTCATAGATGGGGTCACCCTGGGCAGCAGAGCCAAACCGCGCCAGTGCTGCCACCGCACTGGCGTGACCACTCATGACCGAAGCCGCCAGATGCACCGGGCTGTCCCAATGCTTTTCGATCAGGGCATCCACCGAAAACCAAGGGCCGTGCACGCTACTTGCTGGTGATCGAACAGTGTCTTCTCC